>NZ_JBHFKW010000020.1:0-100086 GCF_042879395.1 Photorhabdus sp. RM322S | reverse complement strand
TTAATCAACACCAATAGAACTGTCTGCTATTTGTTCTGACATTGGCTAAGTCATTGTATATTAAATTATATAACGAAAGTGGATGTTCGCATTTTTCTTGCTTAAGCGCTAGAATTGACATTGAGAATGTCGTTTTGCATTAAACCATAGATATTGAAATTAACTCCTAGCCTCTGCGTCTAAGTCACCGTTTTACACAGCGATATGATGCTTTGGCCGTGACCACTGAGTCACCAGGATGTAGGGCAGAAATGCTTGCATCTCCCATATTTGGAAAGGTGTTATTGTGGAACAACTCGTAGATGCTTTTGCCCGTAAATTTTATTATTTAAGGCTGTCAATTACCGATGTCTGTAATTTCCGGTGTACGTATTGCCTGCCGGATGGTTATAAACCCCGCGGGCATCACTCCTTTTTGACATTACCTGAAATCCGTCTTGTTGGTCGGGCGTTTGCCGATCTTGGTACAGAGAAAATCCGTTTGACGGGGGGTGAGCCGACCATGCGCCGTGATTTCACGGATATTATTTCTGTTATCCGTGAAAATAAGTTAATCAGAACCCTTGCTGTAACCACCAATGGCTATCGGATGGAACGGAATGTTGCCGAATGGAAGGCGGCAGGTTTAACCGCAGTGAATGTCAGTATGGACTCGCTTGATCCCCGTCAGTTTCATGCTATTACCGGACAGGACAAATTCTTTCAGGTGATACGTGGTATTGATGCGGCATTTGAAGCGGGTTTCAGTAAAGTGAAAGTCAACGTGGTGCTGATGAAAAACGTCAATGACATCAGCTTGCCGGCTTTCCTGTACTGGATAAAAGATCGTCCTATCCAATTGAGATTTATTGAATTGATGGAAACCGGTGATGGCGGCGAAATGTTTCGCAAATACCACATTTCTGGCGAAACTATCCGGGAACGCTTGCTGCACAATGGCTGGCATCAGCTTCAACGCTCACGCAGTGATGGTCCGGCACAAGTTTTTAGCCATCCTGATTATCAAGGGGAAATCGGTCTGATTATGCCTTATGAGAAAGATTTCTGCCGGAGTTGTAATCGCTTACGTGTTTCCGCAATAGGTAATCTTCACTTATGCCTGTTTGGCGAACAAGGGATACCACTGCGTGATTTGTTATCGAGTGAAGAGCAACTCAATGATTTGAAATTGCGTATTCAGGGGGGGCTGCGTCATAAACGGGAAACCCATTTCCTTCATCAGGGGGACAGCGGTATCACCCCAAATCTTTCTGTCATCGGCGGTTAATTTACTGCTTGGTATTGTTGTTTTTTCAGGAGCAAAGAATGTCTCAATTGACCCACATTAATTCTACTGGTGAAGCCCATATGGTTGATATCTCTGCTAAAGCCGAAACAGAACGTGAGGCGCGGGCAGAGGCTTTTATTGAAATGATGCCGGAAACACTGGCAATGATTATTAACGGCAGCCATCACAAAGGTGATGTGTTTGCAACCGCCCGGATTGCGGGTATTCAGGCGGCGAAGCGCACATGGGAATTAATTCCGCTTTGTCATCCATTACAGCTAACGAAAGTCGAAGTTCAGCTGGAAGCGCAGACAGAATATAACCGGGTGAGAATTGAATCCTGCTGCTGTCTGACAGGAAGAACCGGCGTTGAAATGGAGGCGCTGACAGCGGCATCCGTCGCGGCGCTGACTATTTATGATATGTGTAAAGCCGTACAGAAAGATATGGTCATTGGGCCGGTTCGTTTGCTGGAGAAACGGGGTGGGCGATTAGGGCATTTTAAGGTGGAAGAATGATTAAAGTACTCTTTTTTGCTCAAGTACGTGAACTGGTCGGTACTGATTCACTGGATCTGGATAATCATTACCCAACCGTTGATGGCTTGAGAAAGGCATTAATATTAAAAGGTGAGCGTTGGGCGATGGCGCTGGAAGATGGAAAACTCCTGTCAGCAGTAAACCAAACTTTTGTTCATGGTGGGCATCCATTACAGGATGGTGATGAAGTGGCTTTTTTCCCGCCGGTGACTGGAGGGTAATTAATGGAAAACACGCGCATTTTTGTTGGCCCGGAAAATTTCAGTGTAGGAGATGAGTATCAATGGCTTTCTCAGTGTGATGAAGATGGGGCTATTGTCACTTTCACGGGTAAAGTCCGTCATCATAATCTGGGTGACCGAGTGAGTGTCCTGAGACTGGAACACTATCCCGGAATGACGGAAAAAGCGTTACAAAATATTGTCACCGAAGCACGGGATCGCTGGCCATTGCAGAGTATCAGCGTTATCCACCGGATTGGTACGCTTTACCCTGGTGATGAAATTGTGTTTGTTGGTGTGACAAGCGCCCATCGTCATATGGCTTTTGCAGCGGCTGAATTTATTATGGATTATTTGAAAACAAAGGCACCTTTCTGGAAAAAAGAGTCCTTGTCTGAGGGTGAACGTTGGGTTGAATCCCGCGAGAGTGATCAAGAAGCAGCGAGACGTTGGTTGTGAAGGTATTTTCTATTTCTGCGAAACGCTTCGAAAACTGATCAGATAGATGAACGGCTATACAAGTAATTATTGAATGGTTAATTGTTTTGATTATATTCTGTGATAATGTATAAAACTTGAGTGGGTTGTTGATATTAAACAGCCTGAATTTCTAAACACTGTCATAGAAGGTAAGCGCCATGGATCGTTATCCACGCTCAAATGGTTCTATAATCCAGCAGGCTGGAACCGGCCTGCAAACTTATATGGCCCAAGTTTATGGTTGGATGACTTGTGGCTTGTTGTTAACGGCGTTTGTGGCTTGGTATGCGTCACAAAGTCAGGCTGTAATTGCATTTATTTTCTCAAACTCAATTGTTTTCTATGGGCTGATTATTGCTCAATTGGGACTGGTTTTCGTTCTTTCCGGCTTGATTAACCGTATGAACGGTTCATTAGCGACAGGGTTGTTTATGCTGTATTCAGCTCTGACCGGGCTGACGCTTTCCAGTATTTTCATCGTATACACCGGTGGTTCCATTGCGACGACTTTTGTCGTGACCGCAGGCATGTTTGGTGCACTGAGTTTTTACGGTTATACCACCAAGCGTAGTCTGAGTGGCCTTGGCAGCTTCTTGTTTATGGGGCTTATCGGCATCATTCTGGCTTCTCTGGTTAACTATTGGTTAAAGAGTGAAACGTTGATGTGGGCGATAACCTACATTGGTGTGGTTATTTTTGCGGGCCTGACCGCTTATGACACTCAGAAACTGAAAGAGATGGGTGAAAATCTGGATGTGAATGATAAAGAGAGTCTGCGTAAATTCTCTATTGTCGGCGCGCTGACCCTGTATCTGGACTTCATTAATATGTTCTTGATGCTGCTGCGTATTTTTGGCGATCGCCGTTAATTGATATTTTCAGTGTAGTTAAAATAACTTTAGCTACACTGACGCTTATTTTTATATGACGAAACTTATACCTGTATCCATTGGTCAGAATAAAAAGACCACAACAGTATCTTTATTGATTGAGCCAATTACTCATATTAAGAAGACTATTCGTGGGAAAATGAGTTACCATTATTATTGGAATAATAGAACCAAGGAAGTAATTTTCGGCTCAGGAACATTGAAAACAAAAGAATTTATATTTTCAGTTGCTCATATATTAAGATATAAAGAGTCTACAGAGCAAATACGGAATAGAGATATACAGTTAGGTGATTCTGTTGGTGTGTTGTTTAATAAAAAATCTTCATTGCTATTATCTGGTTCAGTAGTTGGTGTAGATTTGGCTGTTAATAATGAAAAGTATTTTCATATATTGCCTCATCATAATGATTTTCCCTTTGGGAAAGAAAAATCTATTAAAATAAAGAATGAAGAAGATAAAATTTATATTTTAAGTGATGGAGTTAATGAAAGATATGAATATTTGTCCACTAAAAATAAGATATATGCTAAATATCAGTATCAACTTGATTGGGCTGAAATGATTTTATCCAGAGTAAAAGTGGGAAAGTTTATTCGAGAATATATAGTCAATAGAGCGTTACCTATTGGTGAATTGGCGTTTGTAGAGTGTCATAAGATGTTATTTGGAAATATATACAGTTGGGCTGGTCAATATAGAAAAGATGTTATTGTAGTCGGTGATAGAGAGAGACCAACTATGGAACATTATTATGTATCGCAGTCAATGAAAGCTTGTTTACGAACATGTAATCGTAATGAGATGAATAAAATATCAACAAAATATGAACTCGTAGCTAAGTTGGTTATTATTCATAGAGAATTAGCGTGGATACATCCATTCCAAGATGGGAATGGTAGAACTATTAGATTGTATTTACAAATATTATGTTTATCTAAGGGATTTGATTTTAACTCAGAAATACTGGATGGTTCTGTAAAAAACAAACGTGTTTATCATTATGCGGTAAGAAGAGCTATTGATGGAAAGAGTAGAAATTTAACCGCCTTATTTAACAAGGCGGTTAGTGAGATTAGTTGATTTTTGTCAGGAATTGAGCTGCTTTGCTCATTTTCTTCCATGATTCATCACTGACTTTATTACCTTCGAGAGAAAAAGATGCGCGCAAAGAACGACAAATCCGTTCTTCCAGGTTAGCATCAGAGATATATTTGGTTGTATTTTCCTTATCCCTAATTTGTATGGCAATTTGTGAGTGTGAGTTTTTCATAATCTTACCCTAATCAAGAGTCGTATTGTTGATATTATACACATTTTTTCTTCCTGGATATAACGACTTTTCATATAAGTTTGTACATGTGTAATCACATCAAGCAATCTTCCGTCGAAATAACCAATAGGCAAGATTACCGGTTGTGACAGTAATCGCCAGAAGGGGCAACAGGCTTCTCCAGATAACCGCGAAATCGGCATCTTTGAGATAAATCTGCTTGGTTATGTCATTAAAATGCCAGATAGGATTAATCCAGGTGAGATCTTGTAACCATCCCGGCATATTTTCAACCGGAGAAATGTAACCGGAGATCAAGATGGCGGGCATGATAAAGACAAATACACCAATAAATGCCTGTTGCTGAGTGTAACAAAGAGAAGAGATTAATAAGCCAAATCCCACCAGCGATAAGCTGTATATCAACATGGATAAGTAGAACAGCGGTAGTGAGCCGGAAAATGGGATTTGATAGCAAAAGATACCAATAGCCAGCACTAAAGTTGCCTGAAAAGTAGCCACAACTACAGCAGGAACCGCTTTGCCAATGAAAATCTGCCAAGTGGTCATAGGTGAAACCAGTAACTGGTCCAGGGTGCCTTGTTCCCTTTCGCGGGCAATTGACAATGCAGTGACCGTTAATATCCCGACCGTGGTAATCAGTGCAACCAGAGAAGGTACAACAAACCATTTATAATCCAGATTGGGGTTATACCAGTTGCGGATCACCAATTCACTGTTATTGGCTTTCGGCATATTACCCATTAGCTCCTGTTGATAATTCAGGACAATTTCCTGGATATAGCCGGCAGCAATTTGAGCACTGTTAGAATTACGGCCATCTAACAGCACTTGAAGAGAAACGGGATCATGGCTGGCAATTTTAGCACTGAAATCTTGTGGGAAACGGACCAGTAGTAAGGCTTTTTGGTGATCGATGATTGGCTGGATCTCTTGTGAATGGGTCAATAATATCACGTCAGGAAATGCTTTTGATTTTGCCAGCCGTTGAGTCAGCTCGATAGAAGCTTTGCCTTTGTCCTCATCAAAAATAGCAATGGTCGCGTTAGTGACATCAAGTGTTGCTGATAGTGGAAATAGGATCATCTGAAAGATAACCGGCATCACCAATATGGCTCGTGTCTGCGGATCTCTGAGCAGAGACTGTAATTCTTTAATAATCAGTGTGTAAAGACGATAAAACATGGTAATTCCTTCTTAATCCAGGCGTCGCGGGGTTTTCCATGCAGTCAGACCAATAAACAAAATCGCGGAAGCAATCAGCAGTAACAGGTTTATCATCAATACTGTACTGATATTTCCAGCCAGAAAGAGCGTGTGCAGGCTACTGACAAAATAACGGGCAGGGATGAAATAGGTCACTGCCTGAATAAACGCAGGCATGCTGTTTATTTCAAAAATAAAGCCGGAAAGCATAATTGCAGGCAGAAAGGCGACATTCAACGCTATCATTGCCGCATTAAATTGGTTGCGTGTAATGGTGGAGATTAAAAGCCCGATACCAAGGGCAGTGGCCAGGTAGAGACTGGTGATAGCAGACAATACCCATAGCGAGCCTCGATAGGGGACACCCAGCACAAATACAGCCACCAGCATACAGAGCGTCATGGCGAGCGATCCAAGCACTTGATAAGGCAAAAGTTTGGAAAGCAGTAATTCGGTACGGGTAATTTGGGTGGAAAGCAGGGCTTCCATCGTACCGCGCTCCCATTCACGGGCAACAACCAATGATGTCAGAATGGCACCAACGACGGTGATGATAATGGTGATTGCGCCGGGGATGATGAAATGCTGGCTGATGGTTGCCGGATTGAACCAATAACGGATTTGCATATCAATCAATGGATTAGCCGTGTTTCCCTGATCCTGTCCCTTTTGTTGCAACCAAATCTGCCATACGCCTTTGGCGTAACTTTGTACAAAGCTTGCGGTATTCGGTTCACTGCCATCAGTAATGATTTGAATTTGTGCTTTACCATCAGAGCGGGCAAGTTGAGCATCAAAATTCACAGGAATGACAACCAGCCCACGTATCTCCCCTGATTGCATCATATTAATTAATTGCTGACGATGATCGCTGATTTTAGGTTCAATATAGGGCGAGCCGGCAAAAGCTTGTATTAACTCACGGGCATCTTCACTTTGTTGTTCCACCAGAATACCAATGCGGACGGTGCTGGAATCGAGATTAATGCCGTATCCGAAGATAAATAACAGGATCAGTGGAATGACAATAGAAATTAACCCGCTGGTGGGATCACGTAAGATCTGTTTTGTCTCTTTGATACAAAGTGCTTTCAGTCGCCACCAGGAGAAGCGAACAGCCTTCTGTGGAGCATGTTGCTTTGGATTGCTCATTGCGGCTCCTCATCGTAATTAACGACCAGATCAATAAATGCCTGTTCCATTGATGGATCAGGGTTTTCATCGGTAGCGACCAACTGTTTCAAATCGTCCGGTGTGCCGGCGGCAATCAGTTTACCGCGAAATACCAGCCCTATCCGGTCACAATATTCTGCTTCATCCATAAAGTGGGTGGTCACCATAACGGTGACGCCTTTATCTACCATGCCATTGATATGTAACCAGAATTCACGTCGTATTTGCGGATCGACACCCGAAGTCGGTTCGTCCAGAAACAGAATATCGGGTTCATGCATCAGTGAGCAGGAAAGGGCAAGGCGTTGTTTATATCCCAATGGCAATTTGTCGGTTGTCTGATGTAAAACAGATTTGAGATTGAAGGCTTCGACCATCCCGTCGATTTTCTCTTTTTGTCTGCGTCCTTGCAGGCCATAAATGCCTGAAAAGAATTTCAGGTTCTGTTCGACCGTCAAGTTACCGTACAGTGAAAATTTTTGCGCCATATAACCCAGATGCTGACGGGCTTTCCCGGAACTGGTTTTCAAATCCATCCCCAATACCAGCGCTTTACCCTCAGTCGGCACCATGAGTCCGCACATCATTTTAAACGTCGTGGATTTACCGGCACCGTTAGGCCCAAGCAGGCCAAAGATTTCTCCGCGTTTCACCTGAAAATCAACATGATCAGTGGCAGCAAAATCACCAAATTTCTTGGTTAAGTCCTGTGCTTCAATCACCGTTTCTGTGGGATTAGCTTCAATCTGTGGCATGATTTCCGCCAGTTCCGAACGGCGGGCAGGCTCACCGCCGAGTAAATCAATAAAAGCATCTTCAAAGCGGGGAGCCGCTGTCATGATTTCAGCATCAGGCAGTGCAAGCTGATTAAGCAGTTCTTGCGGCAGGACATCAGGTTTAAGAATAAGACGGACATATTTTCCCTGAATCACGCCATCGGTTACCTGTGGCAAAGTAAGAGCACGTTGCAGCGTTTTTCTGCGGGAATGCTGTTTGGCACTAAGCAGGAAAGAACGTCCGGACATTGTTTGGGTCAGTTTCTGTGGTTGCCCGTTATAGAGTAATTTCCCCTGGTTGAGTAACAGGACATCGCGGCACCGTTCTGTTTCATCCAGATAGGAAGTACTCCAGAGGATCAGCATGCCATCATCTGCCAGCTCATGAACCATCCGCCAGAGTTCGCGGCGGGCTATCGGGTCAACACCCACTCCAGGTTCGTCCAAGAGCAGAACTTTGGGTTTGCCGAGCAGAGTACAGGCCAGCCCCAGTTTTTGCTTCATGCCGCCTGAAAGCTTGCCCGCCAGTCGTCCGGTAAATTGGGTCAGGTCAGTAAAAGTCAGTAATTGCTCATAGGTTTTTTTACGTTCATCACCCAGTACACCACGCAGATCTGCATACAGATTCAGGTTTTCTAAAACCGTCAGATCTTCATACAGGCCAAATTTCTGGGGCATATAGCCCAGTTCAAAGCGCACTTGTACACCCTGTTTAATCGGATCAAGCCCCATTATTTCAATAGAACCACTATCTGGTTTCAGTAAACCAGCCAACATGCGTATCAGCGTGGTTTTTCCTGCCCCATCCGGCCCCACAAGCCCGGTAACAGAGCCGCCGTAGATCTCTGCGGTCAAGCTAGATACCGCAGGATTATTCAGGCCAGGAAACGTTTTCTCTACCTTTTCTAACCTTATCGTATATGCAGAGCTGTTCATCACAGCCCCTTATACATCTGAATCAGAAAAATGCAGGGTAACCGGCATACCTTGACGCAGGGAATCATCCGGGTCAGTAACGATAATGCGTAACCGATAGACCAAATCGGTGCGCAGATCAGGTGTCTCTACATTCTTTGGTGTAAATTCGGCTGTCGGTGAAATAAAGCCGATTTTACCGTGATAGGGCTGATCTTTACGGCTGTCAGTGTAGAGTAAAATTTCACGTCCTGGTGTTGCTTGTCCAAGATGGCTTTCACTGATATAGGCTCTTACCCAAACGGGATGGGTCAGAGAAAGTGTAAACACGGTATTGCCCGCCGCCAGCATGGTGCCCGGTTCAATAGCACGGGTCAGGATAGTGCCGGATGAGGGGGAAGTCAGGTGAGTATCTTGTAAATCCAGTTCAGACTGAGCAACAGCCGCCTCGGCTTGAGCAAGCTGGCCCTTGGCTTCTGTAATTTCTTCTTTACGGTAGCCGGTTTCAAATTGATTCAGTTTATCTTTCGCCGCTTGTAAAGCAGCCAGCGCCTGATTGTGGTTAGTTTTGGCATTGTCCAGCTCGTTGGCTGAAATCATTTTACTTTGCCATAACCCTTGCTGGCGTTTGAAGAAACTATCAGCAAAATGCCAGGCGGCTTCACGTTGTGTCACTTCTGAACGTACTTGGGCAACTTCTTCCGTGCGATAACCCTCTTCCATCATAGCCAGACGTGCTTTAGCGCTATCGCGTGTGGCTTTCGCTTTATTGAGCGCGTTAATAAATGGCGCATTGTCCAGCTGGCCGATCACCTGATTAGCATTGATAACATCACCTTCATCAACTTGCAGGCTAGCAAGTTTACCACCAACCCGGAAGCTGAGATTGACAGTGCGTATATCTACGTTGCCGTAGAGTGTCAGCGTTTTATCATTTTTATCTTGATAGTAGTAACTTCCTAAAATTGAGCCAAGAATAACAGCAACGACCAGTATTGCGAGGGTGAGTTTCTTGTTGTACATGATATTCCTTGTTCTTTTATTTATTTGAGTTATGTTTTTTCAGTCCATTCAGTAATAAATCGATATGCTGGATGAGGATCTGATCAATTAATTTGTATTCTTCTGGCCCGATATTATTCCAGCCTGTCTGACGTAATAAGGTTTCCTGCGCCATTCGGAAAGAGATAATTTCACCCATCAGAGCGTGAGTATGGAGCATAGTAGAAAGTTGATGTTCATCGGCGTCGATATAGCTGGCGATCAGTTTATTTAATCTGTTGTGGAGAGGTGCCAGTGCCTGCTCATGGATTAGGGTATAAGCATCAGTGGGTGCGAGTTGCTCTCTGGCCATAATTCGGCTGATATTAATGCTCTCTTTTTCAATCATCAGTCGGTTAACGCCAAGAAATCCTTCGTGAATCATCCTCAATATATTGTCTGGTGAGTAAGGTGCTGATGATGAAAAAAAATCATCAATCTCTTTAAAAAGATGAGTGAACTCAGTCTTGATTGTGTCAGTAATATACTGGGCAACTGCCTGATATAGCCCTTCTTTAGAACCGAAATAATAAGCTATAGCTGCAATATTCTGTTGAGCGCGCAATGCGATTTCTCTGGTTGTCGCGCCGGTTAATCCTGATTTACCGAAAATTTCAAGAGCGGCTTCGAGTAGCTGTTGTTTGGCTTGCTCGCCTCTGGGGGTTTGGATGTTGTTGACTGACATGGACATGAATCCTATTGGAAATAATCAAAAGACTTAAACAAAATATCAATCAAATAGCTAACTCTATACTTATAGTAAATCAATGTAAATTGCATAAAAATGTCATGGATCATGAAAACTACGGCGTAAATACCTGTAGTTTTAGTTGCATTATTAGAAAGTATATCTGGTATAATAGTCAGGATATGGAGCATTGCAGTTTGTGTTTTTTCCTTTTGTGGTATTTACCGCGTCTGATTTTCTTCCCATAAAACTGCCCCTGAATGTAGTTCAGGAATGGTGAAGTCTGGAGTATTTCTTATTTATGAGTTTTGAATCACTTGGCTTAAGTGCTGATATTTTGCGTGCCATTGAAGAACAAGGTTATTCAGCGCCAACGCCAATCCAACAGCAGGCAATCCCTGTTGTATTAGCAGGTAAAGATTTATTGGCGAGCGCTCAGACAGGCACAGGTAAAACTGCGGGTTTTACTTTACCCATGCTGCAACGGCTCAATGATTCCCCTGTTCAGATGAAAGGGCGCAGGCCGGTCAGAGCGTTAGTCCTGACACCAACCCGTGAATTGGCTGCTCAGGTTGGTGAAAATGTACGCGACTACAGCAAACACCTCAGACTTCGTTCTCTGGTGGTTTTTGGTGGTGTCAGTATTAACCCTCAGATGATGAAATTACGTGGTGGTGTTGATATTTTGGTCGCGACACCAGGTCGTTTACTGGATCTTGAACACCAGAATGCGGTTGATTTGTCGCGAGTGGAAATTCTGGTATTGGATGAAGCCGACCGTATGCTGGACATGGGTTTTATCCATGATATCCGTCGGGTACTGAATAAGTTGCCCCCGAAACGGCAAAATTTACTGTTTTCTGCCACCTTCTCTGACGATATCAAAAATTTAGCCAATAAATTATTGCATGATCCTGTCAGTGTTGAGGTTGCACGCCGTAACTCCGCTTCTGAACAGATTGAACAATTTGTCCATTTTGTCGATAAAAAGCGTAAAGGGGAGCTGCTTTCTTTCCTGATCGGCAGCCGTAACTGGCAACAGGTTTTGGTCTTTACCCGTACCAAACATGGTGCAAATCGTCTGGCAGAACAGTTAAATAAGGATGGCGTAACTGCTTCAGCCATTCATGGTAACAAAAGCCAGGGTGCCAGAACTCGTGCGCTGGCTGATTTTAAAGATGGCCGCATCAGGGTGCTGGTAGCGACAGATATTGCTGCCCGTGGTCTGGACATTGATCAATTGCCTCATGTGGTGAATTTTGAACTACCTAATGTCTCTGAGGATTATGTCCACCGTATTGGGCGTACCGGTCGGGCAGATGCGACAGGGCAGGCACTTTCTTTGGTATGTGTTGATGAGCACAAGTTACTGAAAGATATTGAACGCCTGCTGAAACGGGAGATTCCCCGTATGGCGATTCCCGGATATGAGCCAGATCCAACCATCAAGGCTGAACCTATTCAGAATGGTCGCCAGGGGCGCGGCGATGATCGGCAGAAAAATAGCCATCGCCGTTCTGGAGCACCTTCGCGTCAGCGCAGCCGTAATCATGCTGATGCATCAAATAAAGCGTCTAGTGCCAGAGGTTAGTTAATGCGGGTTTTGCTGGCTCCGATGGAAGGGGTGCTGGATTCTTTGGTCAGGGAACTTCTGAGTGAAGTCAATGAGTATGATCTGTGCATTACAGAGTTCTTACGGGTTGTCGATAGCCTGTTGCCGGTAAAATCGTTTTATAAGCTTTGCCCTGAATTACGTAACCAAAGCCGGACACCGTCCGGCACTTTGGTGCGGGTTCAGCTCTTGGGCCAATATCCGCAATGGTTGGCGGAAAATGCGGCACGGGCGGTTGAATTAGGTTCCTGTGGGGTTGATTTAAATTGCGGTTGCCCGTCAAAAACGGTCAATGGTAGTGGCGGTGGAGCAACGTTGCTGAAAGATCCTGAACTGATTTATCAGGGGGTAAAAGCGATGCGTGAAGCTGTACCTTCTCCTTTACCTGTGACGGTTAAGGTTCGCCTGGGTTGGGATAGTGGTGATCGGCAATTCGAAATTGCTGATGCAGTACAACAAGCGGGTGCGACGGAAATAACGATTCATGGGCGAACCAAAGAGGATGGTTACAAAGCGGAACGCATTAACTGGCAAGCGATTGGTGAAATTCGTCAGCGCCTTGCTATCCCGGTGATTGCCAATGGTGAGATCTGGGATTGGCAAAGTGCGCAGGATTGTATAAAAGTTACAGGCTGTGATGCTGTCATGATTGGGCGGGGAGCGCTTAATGTTCCCAATTTGAGTCGGGTTGTGAAATATAACGAACCAAAAATGGCCTGGCAGGAAGTGGTTCAATTACTGCAAAAATATGTCCGGTTGGAAAAGCAAGGTGATACCGGACAATATCATGTTGCCCGGATTAAACAGTGGCTTGGTTATTTGCGGAAAGAGTATGAAGAAGCGATAACACTCTTTGAGGAGATAAGGAAGCTGAAAACGTCTGCTGATATAGCACGTGTGATCTCTTTGATGTGACAATATTATCATAACCATCTCAATATGCTTATTGCAATAAATGGAACCTCTAATTAAGGTTCCATTTTTGTTAAATCAAGAAAAATTCAATTTAGGATAAGATTATCGGGTATCGGCTGCTCCATCTTGAATCATAGATGAAAAAAGATAATTAATATTGCGGGCAAGGCCATCATTAATCACAACAATATCATAATTAGTCGGCGGATTAGAGCTATCATTAATTTTAATGAAACTCATACCATACTCTTTGGCATATGCGTCGATATGTTGGAACACGATCTGTTCAATTAAACCTGGAGAAGGATCTAACATAGGTGTAGTGAAAGGTAAATCTGGAAAAAGTTGGGTGTAGTTTTTATCTTTCACTAGTAAGAGAAAACCGCTAACGGGCAGATATAATATTGGGTAGAGAGCTTTAATTTGTTCTAATCCTTTTGTATACCAGGCTAGAGTAACGATATCTGTACGATTATGGATCCGGAGAAATTTACTTTCATAGGCCGGTAGAGATATTCCGTTAAAAACAGACTCGGTATAGGATGCAAAAATATCGTTACCGGCAGTTGGGGCAGCAAAGGAGCAAACGTTAATACGAATATTATTGTTTCCTTTATCAAGGTAGCGCCTCTTTAAATACAATCCAAGAGTAGAAGCCATTACACCGCCTAAACTGTGCCCTGTAAGAGTAATATTTTGTATCCCTTCTTCCAGAGCAATTTTATCAATTGCATCGATCAGTGACTCCCCATAACCAGGCGTGTTATTACTTTTTATTTGGTTGATAATATAGTCTAACGTTACGTGTATTCCCTTTGAAATTTTTGCATTTGTCGGGGCTTTTGAGTCCCAAATTGACCAGTTTTCAGTTTTACCCACATTAAAATTTTCATCATACCAGTTGACATCAGACCATGATCCGCGAATAACAATTCGATAGTCATTTGGGGTTTTGAGATCTTTCACCATGAATAAAACGTGATCATCTTTCTTATCGGCAACACTTGTTTTCTTGTCAACACTGCCTACACGAAAGACAGCAGGTCCCCAAACGAGAGAGAATCTATTTGCTGTTGCTTTACTACTTGCTAATGATTTTTGAATATTTTCTGAAACGATAGTGGGTTCTGGTTCGGAGGTTATTAAGCTTCCTGAGTTAATAATAAAGCCTAACGCAAAATTTATTTTTTGATCTTTAAGAGAAATAGTCATTTTTACTTCCAAATTTTTAATATGATAAATATTGATCTGATGTTTCAACTTAAACATCAATAACCAATGCTTTTGGTATTTCATTCAAATAAAAACAGAATTAAGGTTAACAATAATCTCTAAATCTGTCGGATGAGAGTATATAATTTTTTAATGTTATTTTATTTAACAAAATAAATTATCTACAATGAACTTTAAAATAAGTGATAAAAATTATGCAATGATTTTGTAATATTACCTGTGGAAAATAATTTATATGGGTATTTACAAAGTCGAGTGATAATGGGATGGCGTTATTTTGGTGATATGTAGAGAAAATAATTTCCTTGTTAGATTTAAGAATGATTTATTGAAACTAATGGAACCTTTAATAAAGGCCCCATTATTGCTAATTAAAAAATAGATATGATATACCCGTTATCTTTCAAGTTGCCTCTTTGTTGGCTGCACTCGCTCACCCCGGTCACATAGTTTGCTATGTTCCCGGGGATTCGCTCCCTTGCCGTCGCGATGCATCTTGAAATCTATAGGGTATAGGATAAAATTATGTGATATTGATTTTACCTTTGATTAAAAACGAGAGGAGATCGATAATACTTTGCAATAGGGTATCGTTAATCACAACAATATCGTAATCAGTGGGTGGGTTTGAACTGTCATTAGTGACTGTGAAACTCAGTCCATACTCTTTGTGATAGGCGTGAATATGTTGATTTCCTATGTTAGTAAATAAGTCTTCGAGGGACTTTATCGGTATCGTCGGAATTTCTGAATGAAAGGGTAAATCTGGGAAAATTTGCGTGTATTTTTTATCTTGGACAAGAAGAATAAGAGCATTAACTGCTGCTGTTAATATTGGATAAATAGCTTTAACTTTCTTCAACCCATTTATATACCAGGCCAGGGGAACGACATCTATACTATTATGAATCCTTATAAAATCACTTGCATAACCAGCTGATAATGCTTCATTAAAAATAGATTCAGAATAGGAGGCGAAAATATCATTACCGGCAGTTGGGCCGGCAAAGGCACAAACATTAATGCGAATATTATCGTTTCCTTTATCAAGGTACTGTCTCTTTAGATATAAACCAAGGGTAGAAGCTAGTATACCTCCTAAGCTGTGTCCTGTGATGGTAATATTTTGTATCCCTTCTTTCAGGGCAATTTTATCGATGGCGTCAGTTAGCGATTCTCCATAACCCGGAGGATTGTTGCTTTTTATTTGGTTGATAATATAACCTAATGCCAAATTTGTTCCGTAAGCAATCTTAGCATTTTCAGGCGCTTTTGGATCCCATTTTGACCAGTCTTTAGTTTTACAGACAATCAGGTCTTCATTAATCCAGTTAATATCAGACCATGACCCCCGAATGACAATGCGATAATCATTTGAATCATGGAGACTTTGTACAATAAATAAAACGTGATCATCCTTTCTATCTATAACACTTTTTTCCTTATCAGCACTACCAACTCGAAACACTGCGGGTCCCCAAACAATAGCAAATTTATTTGCTGTAGCTTGACTGCTTTCCAATGATTTTTGAATATTTGCCGAAACGATGCCCGGCTCTGGTTTTGGTGTTTTTATGCCTCCAGAATTAATAATAAAGCTCAGTGCGAGATTTAATTTTTGATCTTCACGAGAAATAGACATTTTCACTCCCTATTTTTTCATATGATAAGTGTTAATTCGAGCTATCAGTTTAAAATTTAAGATTTAATTCTTTTAGTCTTCCATTCAGATAAAAACAGGATTAAACTTAAAGTTAATAATAACTTTTAGATCTGTCAAATAGGTACATGGAATTTTCTTATATTATTTTATTTGGTCAAAATATGAATTATTTTTTGTGAAATTAAAACAAACCATAATAATTATATGTTTACTAATTATACGTGAATATTATTATGGGTTATTACAAAACAAATGATAATATTTTAATGATATATAAATAAGAGCAATTTTATTTATATATTTAAGTGACGATTGTTTAAATTAATGGAGCCTTTAATAAAGGCCCCATTTTTGTTAAGTAAAACACAGATCTAATATAACCAAATTATACACTATTAGTGTTATCTTAAATTAAGGAAGCGGTATAAGCAAGAAATAGGCGACAATATCTTGAGATAGATTACTGTTAATAACGACAATATCATCAATAGGTGGTTGAGTGCCGTCATTCACTTCAACTAAATTCATGCCGTATTTATACGCATATGCTTTAATATGTTGAAAAATGACCTGATTATTTAAATCTGGTGATGATTCTAAAATCGGTGCTGTGAAAGGTAAGTCTGGCGTGAGTTTTGTGTAACCTGTATCTTTCACAATCAGGACGATCTTGTTAAATTTATTAATTAATTTCTCATCTATTTTAATTAATGGTTCATAGATAGTTGGTATCTTTTCTAATCCATTCAGGTGCCAAATTAAGGAAATAATATCTTTACGGTTATGGATCCTTAAAAAGTGACTTTTATAATTCGTTGTTGATATACGGTTAAAAACAGATTCAATATAAGATGCAAAAGTGCTATTACTGATAATTGGGCTGGCAAAAGCACAAACGTTAATACGAATATTCCTTTTTCCCTTATTAATATATAATCGTTTTAAATATACGCCAAGAGTAGAGGCCAACGCACCTCCCAAACTGTGCCCGGTGATGGTAATATTATGTATTCCTTTTTCCAGGGCAATTTTATCAATTGCGTCAATGAGTGATTCACCATAGCCTGGTGTATTGTTACTTTTTGCTTGGTTAACAATATAATCTAATGCTAAGTGTGTTCCATAAGAAATCTTAGCGTCTTTGAATTCTTCAGGGATATTAGGATCCCAGAGTGACCAATTTACCGTTTCATGTACCGCAAAGTTTTCAACCTGCCAGTTAACATCAGACCATGATCCCCGGATAACGATTCGATAGTCATATGGGAATCTGCGATTTTTCACAATAAATAAAACATGATCGTCTTTGTTATCTTTAGAATTTTCCCCATTATTAACCCGGAAAACAGCCGGTCCCCAAACGATAGAGAATCTGTTGGCCGTCACTTTACTTTTTTCCAATGATTCTTTAATATTTTCCGAAACGATAGCCGGTTCAGATTTTTTTGTTATTATACTGCCTGCACCACTGATAAAGCTGAGTGCGAGATTTATTTTTTGGTCTCTAAGAGAAATAGTCATTTTTACTCTCCATTTTTATTATATAGATTCTGATATTATTTTCTGATTAAAGTATCAATACTCAACCCTTTTAATTTTCTGTTTAGATAAATTTAGAGTTGAATTTTAAATTAATAATAATATTTAAATTTGTCAAATATATGAGTTGTATTATTTTATATCACTTTGTCTGATAAAAAAGAGTGTTGATTAATAAATTGAAAGCAAATTGGATAAGTGGGATTGTGAAATATAACGATATGGGAATTATCTTTTAGATTTGTGTAGCTTCCAAAAAATATATTAATTTTTTTATTAAAGGGCATAGGGTAAATATGCCCTTGGGTATTTAATTATTTCTCAAGTGGTAGGGTATCATCTGCTCCCCATTCAGCCCATGAGCCGTCATATAAATAAGTATCTTTCTTACCGATGATATTTAAACCTAATATTAAAACAGCGGCTGTCATGCCAGAGCCACAACTGGCAATAACCGGTTTATTTAAATCAACGTTTTGTTTACGGAAAATATCTGCAATTTCAGTTTCTGATTTAAAGTGACCATTCTCTACTAATATAGTCCATGGAACATTTTTACTGCCGGGAATATGGCCCATTCTTAACCCAGGGCGTGGTTCTGGTGCTCTAGCCTGAAAACGGTCTATTGCTCTGGCATCAACAATCTCAGCTTGTGGATCATTTAACGAATCCAGAATTTGTTTCAGTGATTTCACTTTGCCGGCATTGAAATCGGTATTAAAAACCTGAGAATGACGTTTCACTTCACCTGATTCTGTTGGAAATCCTGCCTGTTGCCAGCCTTGTAAACCTCCATCAAGAATACGGACATTACGGCTGCCGAATACCTTGAATGTCCACCATGCGCGAGGAGCGGAGAACATATTTCCCTGGTCATAAACCACGACCAAATGATTCTCACTGATCCCCATTTCACCAACAGCCTGACTGAAAGTTTGCGGATCTGGCAGCATATGAGGTAACCCGCTTTGATGATTGGCAATTTTATCCAAATCAAAAAATTGGGCACCGGGAATGTGTGTATTCAGCCAAAGCTGATGGCAATCAATTTGCTGAGGTGGTGGCGGTGCAGTCGCATCAAGGATGACGAGGTTTTCATCATCAAGATGATCTTTTAGCCATTGTGGGCTGACAAAGTATGCATTATTCATGGGATCCCTCACTTAATACAAAAGTATAGATAGTGTTGCGCCCCGTTATTGTTGCTGTACCGGCGCTATAGTTGTTTCTTGCTGTTGACTGGCGGGTGATTCTATCGGTGTAGTTGAGCGGGTATACATATTAAGACCTGCCAAGAATACGCCACCGATTGAACCGAATGCAAAAAGTGCGATGAAAGTGATAAGTAGTTTTTTCATTTTTGTTCTCAACTGCCATAGAAAATAGGCAGTATATCGGGTTCTGAATAGCTGACAAGGTAATAACCAATTTACTTTACGGATAATGAATAATCCTTTGAGCTGATTAAGTAAATGAAATTAGCTTACTGTTATTGTTGATAAAGTTTTTCGCTAAGTTTTTATTGGCATCATAATTTACTGAAATTGGGATTAAATTATCAATTTGGTTTTGTTTCTCGATATACAGCTGATTTCGTTCTTGCTCTGTGGGACAATAGCGCTCCGGTTTTATGGCAGCAGAGTTCAATGGCACTTTCCAGTTCAATAAAAAATCAGATAAGCCAGTGGTATAAGGCATTACCTCAGCATATCAATGGCTTTATTCCTCGCACTCCACAGAGGCAAATGATTGCTGAAGTTGCAAAAACGCTCTCTGATCAGGAAGGGCGCCATTTAGTTATTGAAGCGCCAACCGGAATCGGTAAAACCCTTTCTTATTTGCTCCCTGGCATTGCGATCAGCAGGGCTGAAAGTAAGCCATTGGTCGTCAGTACCGCTAATGTCGCTTTACAGGATCAAATTTACAGTAAAGATCTTCCTCTGTTGCGCAAAATCATTCCCGATCTGAAATTTACCGGTGCTTTTGGACGTGGTCGTTATGTTTGCCCACGTAATCTCGAAGCTATCTGTGCAAACGATAGTGAACAGATAGATTTAATGTTTTTGGTTGAGGACAAAACAGAACTTGCCAGTAGTGAAGAGAGGGAACTTTGTCGCCGGTTGCGTAGTGACTACACAACGTTTGCCTGGGATGGTTTGCGTGATCACCATAAACGGGCTTTGCCCGATACTTTGTGGACGAAAATCAGTACAGATAAGGCGAATTGTCTGGGCCGTAACTGTCAGTATTATCATCGCTGCCCGTTTTTTATTGCTCGCCGTGAGATCGAGAATGCAGATGTGGTGGTCGCTAACCATGCGTTAGTGATAGCGGCATTAGAGAGTGAATCGGTACTCCCTGATGCTAAAAATTTGTTATTGGTACTTGATGAAGGACATCATATACCGGATGTCGCCAGAGATTCTTTGGAAGTTGAAGGGGAAATCACCCTGTTTCAGCTTAATGGTCAGCTAGATACTTTTATCCGTCATGTTGAACAGTATCTGGCACAATTTCGTCCGGCAAAGCCACCACGTCTGGCTAATGCCAGTCGTCTCAATGAACACAGTGAAAAACTACGGGAATGCTTTAAAGAGCTCGCTACTATCGCACAGGCATTTTTACCTGAAAATAATGAAGTAGATGAATATCTGTTTGAGATGGGTAAGTTGCCGGATAATTTGCGACTTTGCTGCCAGCAACTGTTTAAATTGACCGATGGTTTACGAGGATTAGCAGAAGTGATACTGAATGATCTGACTGAGCAAACGGCTAAACAGGATATTGTCCGGTTGCATCGGTCTATTTTGCAGACCAGCCGTACACTGGGATATTTTGAAAATATGACTAAACTGTGGCGCCTGGCGGCGCTGGAAGAGTCATCCAATGCGCCGGTGTCAAAATGGCTGAAACGCCGTTATGAAAGAAATCAGTCACACCTCTACTTCCATTGTGCAGGTATCAGAGTTAGTGAACAGCTCAATCAACTGCTTTGGCGTAATATTCCCCATGTGGTTGTGACGTCGGCAACGCTTCGTTCCTTGAATAGTTTTTCCCGTATTCAGGAATTAACTGGGTTAACTGAAAAAATGGCTGACCGTTTTGTGACGTTGTCATCGCCTTTTGATCATGTGAGTCAGGGGAGGCTGGTTATTCCCAAAATGTCATTGGAGCCGACACTTGATAATGAAACTGCTCATTTGGCGGAAATGGCGCGTTATTTCAGGACTCAATTGCTGAGTCAGCAACATAAAGGCATGTTGATTTTGTTCAGTAGCCAAAGGGCGATGGATATCTTCCTCTCTTATGTGACGGATTTACGCCTGATGTTGCTTGTACAGGGTGATCAGCCACGTTATCGGTTAGTTGAAACACATTGTCAGCGTATAAATGAGGGGCAATGTAGCGTATTGATTGGATTGCAATCTTTTGCTGAAGGGCTGGATTTAAAGGGGGATTACCTGTCCCAGGTTCATATTCATAAAATCTCATTCCCTCCAGTCAATAACCCGGTCATTATCACTGAAAGCGAGTGGTTGAAATCACTCAACCGCTATCCTTTTGAAGTACAGAGCTTGCCAAGTGCTTCTTTCAGCCTGATTCAGCAAGTGGGAAGGCTTATCCGTAGTCATGAGTGTTATGGTGATGTGGTTATTTATGACCGGCGTTTACTGAGCAAAAGATATGGTGCGAGGTTGTTGAAGGCGCTGCCGGTTTTCCCTATTGAACAGCCGGAAATTCTTTCAGAGGTGGAAATCAAACAATTGAAAAAGGATAAATAACTTACCACTAAAAACTGTAATTTATTTATCCTTTATAAATAAAATCGATAGAAAAGGCTATTTATCCTACTTTTTTCAGAAAACAGGTTTTCAATACCAATCCTTTGATTTTATCTGCGTTACATTCGATTTCATCTTCGCGATGGTTCAGACGAATATTTTTGATGATAGTGCCGCGCTTTAATGTCGCTGATGTGCCTTTTACTTTCAGATCTTTAATGACCTGTACAGAATCGCCATCATTGAGCACCGTACCATTGCTGTCTTTTACTTCGGTATCCATTTTATTATTTCCTCAAGTTATTTATGAAAATAAGCATATATTATAGACAATTAATGCTGGTTTTTAAAGGATATAGTGAAGTTTGTCTGTATGGAGGCTATTTTATGATATTTTTCTGTGCCAGAGTATTGGGCGATAAAGGGTTGTAATAAACAGGCCCCCGTTGTTAACGAGGGCCTGTAAGTAATGCAGAGCTCTTAATGTAACGGCTCTTTATATTTTATTGCTCAACGTTTGCTTCAATAAGCCATAAGAATTTGTCGAGGTTACGGGAGGCTGCGGTGAGTATGTCCGTGGTATTTTCATCTTCAACCTCACCAATTGCTTCGCGGATATCATTAGCGACAATAGCATAACGATCAGCCAGTGCTTTTAGATGATCTTGCACGTCATGAATATTTGTTGGGTAGCTTCTCAGTGAAGTATGTTTATTAACTTCTTGTACCGTTCCGAGAGCGATTCCACCAAGTTGTACAACTCTTTCTGCAAAAATATCCAGATGTTCAATAATAGTGGCACGAAAGTTATCCAGCATTTTATGGATGGAAATGAAATTTCTGCCGCGCATGTTCCAATGTGCCTGTTTGGTCAGCAGGGAAAGATCAATAAATTGAATCACCATATGGTTTAAAATTTCAATTGTTTCTTGCTTAACGCTATCATCGACATCATTACGAGTATAAAGCAGTGTGGATGGTGCTGTTTTGACTAATTTGGCAGTACCCATAATAATTTTCCCCTAGTATTAATAATGAGCTTCTCATTTATTGGGATGAATGTAACTCAATATTAGTTTTAAATCATATAGATTATTCCTATTAAATCAATAGTTCATTTTTATAAAGTTTTTGGATAAAATAATTATGTTTAATATATTTATTTGGTTATATATCAATAGAGGGATGATTTTTTTCGATAATTGTTTTTTGCGGTTTACGGATAGTGTTAAAAATATAATTTTTGCTTAGATATGTATGACTCATTTATTGATGAATGATAATAGTTATATTTATAAATAACCGGAGAATTATTTTATTAATTACTCCGGTTTTTATTCTATTTCGATTAGATAAAGCGATTAATCGATCTCGGTGATTTTAGGTTTTCCTTTAATCGTTGACGTAGAACCGATAGAGGCAAGAATAATACAGAACAGTGCCAGCCATTGAATTATGGTCAGGTGTTCATTGAGGAAAAAAATACCAGATAGAGCGCCAAGGGCTGGCTCAAGGCTCATCAGAGTACCAAATGTTTGTGCAGGTAAACGGGTCAGGGCAATCATTTCCAGCGTATAGGGGAATGCAGTGGACAGAATGGCGATTGCCAGTGCCAGGGGCATAATTGACATATCAAATAACAGTTCTGGCCCTGTTTGTATCAGCCCCACAGGGAAAAATATCAGTGCCGCGATAAATGAACCGATAGAAACCGTTGCCGCGCCATGACCTGCTCCAGCGCGTTGGCCAAAAATAATATACAGTGCCCAGAAAACACCCGCACTGAGTGCATATATAATACCTATAGGATCCAACCCATCAATATTATTGCCAATGGGTAACAGGAAAGCCAGACCGGCGATAACCAGCGCGACCCAGAGAAAATCTATTGGCCGGCGCGATGAAAACATGGCTACGGCCAGTGGGCCGGTAAACTCAAGAGCGACGGCGATACCTAAAGGAATTGTTGTCAGTGCCATATAGAATGTATAGTTCATTGCTCCAAGAGCAATACCATAGGTAAGCAATGGCATAATTGAATTTCGGCGAAATCTCAGGCGCCAGGGTTTAAAAATAATGAACAGAATGATAGTTCCAAGGCCCAGCCGCAAAGCGGTAACGCCAGGTGCACCGATAACCGGAAACAACGTTTTGGCAAGAGAAGCGCCGCCTTGAATTGATGTCATGGCAAGTAGTAACAATATTACAGGTATTAATGGAAAGGCATTCTTTTGGAGCTTGGAAGAAGACATCCGGACAAAACCTCAATTAAAATCAAGTGATCTGGTCGGTAATTTTCGCAGTGAAATGCAGATAACTCAATAGGTTTAGAGAATATAATTTTAGAGAAATATTCTTTATTTATTAGACTATATTATATATAGATAGTGAAATTATATTTCAGTATTGGAATATAGTTCTGAAAAATTATATTTTATTTTCAGATAGTAATAACTTATGGGTTAAAGATGATGAAAGTGTTTATTGTAATCTAAATTATGATTTATTTTATATTTTAATGGTTAAGCATAAATTACAATTATGACTAATATAGTATAAATAAGCTTCATTGCTGTTTTTTCTTTTTCATTTGTTACATTATCTTGTTTTTCCTAATGGCGTTTTTTTTAATTTAAATTATCTTTGTGCATAAGTGAGTTGTATGACTGTAATACTAACGTATAATCATATCTTTCACTGTAAAGATGAAGTAATAGGAGCTTAGATAATGAAAAGTATTGCCGTTTATTGTGGTTCAAGCTTGGGGATATCTGAAATCTATAAAGAAAATGCCATTATCTTCGCAAAGGAGTTAGTTAAGCGTGATATTACGCTGATTTATGGTGGAGCCAGTGTGGGTATTATGGGCACTGTTGCTGATACTGTTCTGGAAACCGGTGGTAAAGTGATTGGTGTTATTCCCACATTATTGGAAGAGCGTGAAATATCACATAAAAATCTGACTGAATTATACGTTGTTGAAACTATGCATCAGCGTAAAAATAAGATGATTGAGTTAGCTGAGGGTTTTGTTGCTTTGCCTGGGGGCTTTGGCACGTTGGAAGAGTTCAGTGAAGTATTTACCTGGAGTCAGATTGGGCTGCATACTAAGCCTTGCGGTATTCTGAATATCAATAACTTTTATGATCCGCTGATTACCATGATTAATAAAATGGCGGATGAACAATTCTTGCATGAAAAATATCGCTATATGGCAATCATCGAACAAGATCCTGTCTGCTTACTTGATCGCTTTAACACTTATCGGGCGCCATCTGTAAAAACGTATTAAATTATAAAGAAATGAGTAGAATAATGAGAATTGATTTTTGATTAAGATACTTCTTTAAATAAATAAACCATTCCTGTTGGATAAATATTTCCTACAGGAATGGTTGTTAATATTAATGATTAAGTATTAGCTTACAATAGTATATTCTACGATTGGATTATTACCGTTCTCTGCTGAGTAAGATAAATGTAAATCATCACCTTCATAGTCTGTTGATATTGAGTAGCTGCTGCTTCCGATCAGAGGGTTATTCCATGTAATATAGATACTGTAAATTTCACCTTTACTGTCTACAAATACATAAGTACAGCGCCCTGCAACACCACCTAGCAGACTGTTTGAATCACTTCTCCAAATGCCTTTTCCTGGGGTATTATCACTGCTTTTATTAATTAGTTGCGGAGGAAGAGTTGTCCACTCACCCTGATCCAAACGAATAGAATCCTGAATAAGTTTAAGTTTATATACTGATTTATTAGTTACTTTTGCAATAACACTGATTGGTGCTTTTAATGAAATCGCTTCAATCTCTGACATAATATCACCTCTTATAAAAAATTTAAAAAAATACTTATTAAATACCAAGATCTTAATTTAACCTATTATGGTTATATAAAACACTTTGGCGTGGAACCGAACTTTTTAATCATATTTCATGACTGGTCTTTTTACCTTTCATTAGAATTCCATTTCATAACGCTTCCTAAAAATTAATTTATTTATATTTTGGTTTTTCACCCAATATTACAAATGTCAGTGTCGATTTTTATCTTTTTAACAAGTTGAAATTAACAACTAATCATTTGTTAAAATAAATTTCTGTAATTTCGGTGTTTTTCAAAGATACCTTTTCTCTCGGATGAATGTCAATTTTTTTGCCCGCTGAGTTTTGTTATAAAATAATAAGTGATTAATTATATCTTTATACTTAAAAACATAGATATAGATGATAAAATATGTCTATGTTTTTAATGGTTAATATGTAAAATAATTGTAATGACAAACAAAAATAGATTGTCAGGTTTATAATTAACTAATAATGATTTCATTACTTATTGAGCGTTAATTCATCGCTGGATTGATGAAATGTTAATGTATTGTAATGTTGGATGGGGGGAGTTGGTGACGGATTGTATTTTTTCTGCATGATTTTAATCGTCTATCCTAATTCAATAAACTTTGATTATTGTTCAGAAGTTTATTGAATTATTCACTTATTGATTAACAGATATTTTGATAATGATCTAAGATTATATTCACTATTGGTATTATCACATTGTTGATGAAAATATCATAACAAAGAAAAAATTATTGCAAACTCAACGTCATTAATACTTAATATGTTTATTTGCGGTTTAATATGCCACTATTTTCCTCACTTATTTCCTTATTGTGTCTAATTTGAGAATGCATTCGATATTAAATAAAACGATATAACGATATCGTTTTATGATTCAACGTGGTTAATAGAATAAGAACTTTCTCTCTATCTTATTAAACGTGAGTCATCAACGTAGTTAATGGCGCATTCTTAATAATACATTATTCTATTGATGATATTTTGTCGCAACATGTGCTTAAGAATCGAGTAATAAATCAGTAAGAAAATGGTAGGAATTTGTATTTATAGGAGAGTTTTCTAATTTCTTTGCTGACAGAAAAATTCTTATTTAAATTGTAGACGACTGGTCTAATTAGGTATAGGTTATCTCAATGCAAACAAACAGAATCCCCCAAGATATCCGTCAGCACATCCTGGAAGTTGCCCAACAAGTCATTGGATGTAAAGGCTTTTCGGCTGTCGGACTCAATGAAATTCTCAAAGCGGCAGAAGTGCCGAAAGGCTCGTTTTACCATTATTTTGCGTCGAAAGAGGTGTTTGGCGCGGCTATGCTTGAAGATTACTTTACGCACTATCTCGAAAGAATGGATAACATCATGGTGCGTAAAGAATGGACAGCTAAAGAGAACCTGCTGCAATACTGGCAGGGTTGGTTGGAGCCTTTGGGAGACGGTGCTTTCTGTGGGCAGAAGTGTCTGGTTGTCAAGCTTGGCGCTGAAGTCAGTGATCTCTCTGTAGCGATGCGTTTGGTGCTGGAAAATGGTACAAAAAATATCATTATGCGTCTTGCTGCTGTAGTAGAAAGAGTTGCTGGTGAAGGTGGGTTGGAGTGTACTGCTGAAGAAACTTTCCCTCTGGCTGAAATGTTGTACCAGACTTGGTTAGGGGCGAGCTTGATGGCGAAGATTACACAAAGTAGTGCACCGCTACAAAGCGCTATGGTTACTACGAAGCGATTGTTGAATGCATAACGAATAAAAACACTGTTGGAAATCACTCTTCACCAGTGTTTTTTTATACTTAATGATTAGACGACTGGTCTACTTTTTGGGTATCCCGATGATACTGACTTTAATGTTGAAGGAGAATGTAAATGTTTCAAACGCAACAAATAAATCGCCGTATCGTACTGGTTTCACGTCCGCATGGCTTCCCGAAACCCACTGATTTTCGTCTGGAACAGCAACCTATCCCTGAAATTAAGGAAGGAGAACTGTTGTTACGCACTGTTTTTCTTTCTTTGGACCCTTATATGCGTGGGCGAATGAGTGATGCGCTATCTTATGCACCGCCGGTGGAACTGAATAACGTTATGGTGGGTTCAACAGTGAGCCGCGTGGTGTCTTCAAACCATCGGAGATATCAGCCTGGTGATTGGGTACTGGCGTATAGCGGTTGGCAGGATTATGCCGTTTCCGATGGCAGTGGTCTCATCAACTTGGGACAATCTCCGGTTTATCCGTCCTATAGATTAGGTGTGCTGGGGATGCCTGGTTTTACTGCTTATATGGGGTTGCTGGATATCGGCCAGCCCAAAGCTGGTGAAACTTTGGTTGTCGCTGCGGCAACGGGTCCGGTTGGTGCAACGGTTGGTCAAATCGGTAAGCTCAAAGGCTGTTATGTCGTTGGCGTGGCGGGTAGTACGGAAAAATGTCGCTATGCTGTTGATGTATTGGGATTTGATGCCTGTCTTGACCATCATGATCCAGATTTTGCCGACCAATTATCCAAGGCTTGTCCGCAGGGAATTGATATTTATTTCGAAAACGTCGGCGGCAAGGTATTCGACGCAGTTTTGCCCTTGCTAAATACGTCTGCCCGTGTTCCGGTTTGCGGCATGGTGTCTTGTTACAATTCTACGAGCTTACCGGAAGGCCCGGATCGTTTGTCGCTGTTGATGGATAAATTGTTGCGAAAACGAATTCGGATGCAAGGATTTATTATTTTTGATGATTACGCTTCGCGTTTCGGTGAGTTCTGGCGTGATATGTCCACTTGGTTTGCCGAAGGGCGGATTAAATACCGCGAAGAGGTGGTATCAGGTTTGGAAAATGCTCCAGAGGCATTCATTGGACTATTGCAAGGCCGTAATTTTGGCAAATTAGTTGTCCGTGTCGGCCTTGATAATTAAATTCTGCGAAGAACGTTAAAGGATTATATCCGATTGATCTAGCGAGGTAATTATGCGAAATTTTGAGTATTACAACCCAACTAAAATCATTTTCGGTAAAGATACGATTAGGCGTCTTGATGACCTGGTGCCACGGGATGCGCGGGTATTGATTCTCTACGGTGGTAGCAGCGCTGAAAAAACCGGGACATTGGATGAGGTCAGGTGTGCGCTAGCTGATCGGCCCATTTGGGAGTTTGGTGGTATTGAACCTAACCCGACCTATGAAACTATGATGAAAGCGGTTGAATTGGTGCGCAATAGTGAAGTGGATTTTCTGCTTGCTGTCGGTGGCGGTTCTGTGATTGATGGCACTAAATTTGTGGCTGCTGCTGTGAATTTTGATGGGGAGCCTTGGCGTATTTTGGAAGAGCATGGTCGTAATATTCGGGGTGCTCTTCCGTTTGGTACCGTGTTGACTTTACCGGCAACGGGTTCAGAGATGAATAAGGTTGCTGTTATCACCAATAAGGCGAAACAAGCCAAACTGGACCTTATAAGCTCATTTGTTTTCCCCCGGTTCTCTATTCTTGACCCAACGAAGACCTATACGCTTCCGTTGCATCAGGTGGCTAACGGGGTGGCTGATGCTTTTATGCATATTATAGAGCAATACCTGACTTACCCAGCCAATGGTATGGTGCAGGATCGGCTTGCTGAAGGATTATTGCAGACACTGATTGAAATTGGCTCTCAGGCGATAAAGCTTCCAGACGACTACGATATTCGTGCAAATTTGATGTGGGTCGCGACCACGGCTCTCAACGGTTTGGTTGGTGCAGGCATGCCGCAGGACTGGTCCACACATATGATCGGACATGAATTAACAGCGCTTTACGGTATTGATCATGCACGCACACTCTCTATTCTCCTGCCGGCAAACTTGCAAATTCGTCGGGAAAGCAAACGTGGCAAATTGTTGCAGTACGGTGAGCGTGTTTGGGGCATCACCAGCGGCAATGAAGAACAACGTATTGATCAAGCTATTGCACATACCCGCAATTTCTTCGAAAGTTTGGGACTCCAGACCCGCTTGTCTGATTACAACCTTGGTGTTGATGATATTGAGCGTGTGATAGAACAATTGGAAGCTCACGGAATGACCCAGCTGGGTGAAAACAGAGATGTTACTTTAGATATTAGTCGTCAGATTTTGCAAGCAAGTCTTTAAGCTGGAGGAATGCCTTGGGAACCCAGGGCTTCTCCTCGCAACATCGTTATAGGAAAGAAATACCTGAAAAATAAATAACAAATATCAGCAATCATCATATATTCAGCCTGAAAATGATCTTTATCGGATTAATGAAAAAAGGGAAGGAATATAGATGTTACTCAGTCATTTCAATCATTTTAATCTGCTTACCTACTACACTCCTGTCTTTTACTGAGGAACAAATGTAACTATAGGCGATACTGTTGTTCTATTGTGGCATAATGCGCCGCTATCGATTTTTCCGATTTCCTTTTTGTTTCTAAATTTAAGAGCGAATGCAGTGTTAAGTACAAACAACATCACCATGCAATTTGGCAGTAAGCCCCTGTTTGAAAACATTTCTGTCAAGTTTGGCAACGGTAACCGTTATGGTCTGATTGGCGCTAATGGTTCTGGTAAATCCACGTTTATGAAAATCCTTGGTGGCGATCTGACGCCAACTGCCGGTAACGTCAGCACGGATCCCAATGAGCGTATTGGTAAACTGCGTCAGGATCAGTTTGCCTTTGAAGAGTTCACTGTACTGGATACAGTGATTATGGGACACACGGAACTGTGGCAAGTGAAACAGGAGCGTGACCGTATTTATGCGATGGCAGAAATGAGCGAAGAAGATGGCTATCGTGTTGCGGATCTGGAAGAGTCCTACGGCGAGATGGATGGTTATAGTGCCGAAGCGCGTGCCGGCGAGTTGTTGCTGGGTGTGGGTATTCCGGTGGAACAACATTATGGCCTGATGAGCGAAGTGGCTCCCGGCTGGAAATTGCGTGTTTTGCTGGCTCAGGCTCTGTTTTCTAATCCTGATGTTCTGTTATTGGATGAGCCAACCAACAACCTGGATATTGATACTATTCGCTGGTTGGAGCAGGTGTTGAATGATCGGGACAGTACCATGATCATTATTTCCCATGATCGTCATTTCTTGAATACAGTCTGTACTCACATGGCAGACCTGGATTATGGTGAATTGCGTCTGTTCCCCGGTAATTATGATGAATATATGGTTGCCGCAACTCAGGCACGTGAACGTTTGATGGCTGATAATGCGAAGAAGAAAGCACAGATTGCGGAGTTACAGTCTTTTGTCAGCCGTTTCAGCGCCAATGCCTCCAAATCAAAACAGGCGACTTCCCGCGCCCGTCAGATTGATAAAATCCAGTTGGATGAAGTTAAAGCATCCAGCCGTCAGAATCCCTATATCCGCTTTGAGCAGGATAAGAAATTATTCCGTAATGCCCTGGAATTGGAAGGTTTGACGAAAGGCTATGACAATGGCCCGCTGTTTAAAAATCTCAATATGTTGCTGGAAGTTGGCGAGAAAATGGCGGTTATCGGTGCTAACGGTATCGGTAAAACGACTTTCCTGAAAACACTGGTTGGTGAAGCAGAACCAAACAGTGGCACGGTTAAATGGTCTGAAAACAACAGCATTGGTTACTATGCTCAGGATCATGCCGGCGATTTTGACTGCGATCTGACGGTTTTTGATTGGATGAGTCAGTGGAAGGGAGAAGGCGACGATGAGCAAGCCGTCCGCAGTGTGCTAGGGCGTTTGTTGTTCGGTCAGGATGATATTAAGAAGAAAGTTAAGGTGTTATCTGGTGGTGAAAAAGGCCGGATGCTATTTGGCAAGTTGATGATGCAACAGCCAAATATTTTGATAATGGATGAACCAACAAACCACCTGGATATGGAATCCATTGAATCCCTGAACCTGGCTCTTGAGTTATATAAAGGGACTTTGATATTTGTTTCTCATGATCGGCAATTTGTCAGTTCATTGGCAAGCCGTGTTCTGGAAATCAAATCTAATACAGTCATTGATTTTAAAGGGACTTATGATGAATACCTGATAAGTCAGGGGATTACTGAGTAAGCGCTTTGCAGCATAAGTTGCTCCGGTTTAGATAACTGGGGCAACTTATTTTTATCTGTGGATGGTTAGCTGCTGCACACTTCGCAATTTGGATCTTTTAGTAACGTAATATCACGGAATTGCATCGTCATGGCATCAAACAGTAAAACCTTTCCGCTGCTTACCTTGCCATATCCAGTGAGTAATTTGATGGTTTCCATGGCTTGCAATGTCCCGATAGTACCGACCAATGGCGCCATAACGCCCGTTTCCACACAAGTCAGGTTATTTTCACCAAATAGTCTGTTCAAGCAGCGGTAGCAGGGGGAATTCGGCTGATAAGTAAATACGGTCAATTGTCCTTCCATGCGAATAGCTGCGCCGGAAACCAGTGGCGTTTTCCTGACGAGGCACAGGCGGTTCAACTGCTCGCGGATCGCCACATTATCAGTGCAATCCAATACGGCATTATTTTCGCTGATAAGCTCATCCAGCGCCTGATCTTCCAGCAATGCAGCGACGGTTTTGATGGTGGCATGCGGGTTTATTGCTTGAAGCGTTATTTGGGCCGAGTGTACCTTGGCCATCCCGATGCGTTCATCCCGATGGAGGATCTGCCGTTGCAGGTTCGAGAGAGAAACGGTATCAAAATCCAGCAGTGTTATTGTTCCCACGCCTGCTGCTGTCAGATACTGAGATGCAGCACAGCCTAAGCCACCTGCACCGACTATCAGGATCTTCGAGGATTTCAGTTTTTCCTGGCCGTCAAAATCAAACCCGTGCAGGACAATCTGTCGGTTATAGCGCAGAGCTTCTGCGTCTGTCAGTTCAATGGTCATTATTCGTTTTTCAATAGATGATTGAACAATTCGATCTTAACAATTTCGCCAGCTTCTACCCGGCCACGTTCTCGCTCCAGAACGATAAAGCAGTTACCCAGACTGAATGAACTGAATATATGTGAGCCTTGATGCCCTGTAGTGCGCACTTCCAGCTCACCTTGTTCATTCACAGAGACAATACCGCGTTGAAAATCTGTTCTTCCCGGTGTTTTTTTCAATGGCGTAGTCACCTTAGCATGGAGGCGCATGGGTGGTTGCCATGCTGTAAAACCGGACAAACGGGCGATTAAAGGTTGCACCAGTTGATAGAAGGTAAGGACAGCTGAAACTGGATTACCTGGCAAACCACAGAACCAGGCGTTTTTCAGTTTGCCAAAAGTAAAAGGTTTACCCGGTTTAATTGCCAGTTTCCAGAAACTGATTTCGCCCAGCTCATCCAAAATCTGTTTGGTGTAGTCTGCTTCACCTACGGAAATACCGCCACTACTGATAACTAAATCCGCTTTTTGATCTGCCTCTTCGAAAACATGGCGCAAAGCTTCTGGGTTATCTGCGATAACGCCTAAATCAATAACGTCGCAGTCCAGTTTTTCCAGCATCAGGCGAACAGCAAAACGGTTGGTATCATAAATCTGACCTTCTTTAAGTGGCTGACCGATGGCTTGCAGTTCATCACCAGTGGAGAAGATGGCAACTTTTAATTTGCGAACCACTTCGATTTCAGCGATGCCCAAAGAGGCAATCAATGGTAATTGAGCGGTGGATAATTTATTGCCTGCCGGCAATACCACCGCGCCTTTGGGGATATCTTCGCCGGCCAGACGGATATTCTGGCCCTGTTTGGCTGGTTGAGAGAAAACAATACCCTCATCAGTAACTTCTGCGTGCTCTTGCATAATGACAGTATCAGCACCTGCGGGAACAGGAGCGCCGGTCATAATCCGGATGCAGGTTGTTGCAGGCCATTCTCCCTGAAAAGGTGCGCCAGCCAGTGCTTTTCCTGCCATAGGAAGGGAGATGTTTCCATTCAAATCGGTATAGCGAACGGCATAACCATCCATTGCTGAGTTAGCAAAAGGTGGGACATTGATAGGAGAAATAATATCTGCCGCGGTAATCCGTCCTGATGATTGGGTGAGATTGACGGTTTCTGTGTCAGTCAGTGGTGCAACTTGCGTCAGGAGTTTTTCCAGCGCTTGTTCCAAAGAGATCAATCCAGAGGTGTGACAATGATCCATAATGGTGCTCCCAGATAGCATTTTGTAATAGCACTATTATGGCAGAGATCATCATATGCGTTATACCCGTTATCTTTCAAGTTGCCTCTTTGTTGGCTGCACTCGCTCACCCCGGTCACAGAGTTTGCTATGCTCCCGGGGATTCGCTCCCTTGCCGTCGCGATGCATCTTGAAATCTATAGGGTATAGTTATATTAAACTTTAATCATTGCCAACATGTCTTCGTTGTCTTCATCTATACCGACTTCAACGAAACCAAAGCTGGAGTAAAAGTTTCGCGCTACAGGATTATTCGGGTTGTAACAGATTTCGATCTCTTCTAATCCATCTGTTCGACTAATTTCATCAAGGGCCAGCAGCATTGCTTTGCGTCCAATACCTTTGTTTTGATAGTGCTGATCCACCATAAACCGCCAAATCGATATTCTCTGGTCTGTCTCAGGTACCCACATAAAAAATCCGACAGGTTTATCGTCTAAGCAAATTGTGCGTGTTTGGTATGAGGGGTTGAATTTTGACTCAACGAGTGACCACGTATTCTCTGCAACATATTCATATTGGTGATCGGCTACAGAGAGGTCACAGACATCTTCATAATTATCCTTATTTACATCAGTAAGGGTTATATGCATGCAATATCCTTTGAGAATTAGCTCATTTTTACAAGATAAACGTAGATATTATCTAATGTTTGCTCAGAGAGAAATAGCTGGCTACCACAGTAAGTCCGATTGAATCTGGAGGCATCCAGCTATTAATATTTACGATGTGATCAGGTAAATTTTATAAAGTTTGACCACTGTCAATCTTGATGATCTGCCCTGTCATTGCTTCTGCTTTTAGTAACATCAAGGTTATTTCTGCAACATCTTCTGGTGTTGAGATGCGTTCTAAAGGCAAATTTGCACAGAGGGTTCGCATTTTCTCCTCCAGCCCTTTCCACCACCTGGTTTCGACTGCGCCTGGGGCCACGCAGTTAACCCTTATTGATGGTGCCAACGCACGGGCCAATGATCTTGTGAGCCCGTGAATGGCTGATTTGGAAACCGCATAGGGAATAGAAGAACCGTAGCCGGTTTCGCCAGAGATACTACCGACATTCACGATAGCACTACCTGCTCTTTTCCTAAGATAAGGTGCTGCATACCGGCAACAATGAAATGTGCCTTTCACGTTAACGTCAAGAATGGTATCCCAAATACTGTCGGATATAGATTCGAGATCATCAAATTGAAGTTGCTTTGTTGTTCCTGCATTATTAATCAGGTAGTCGATGCCGTTAAATTTTTCGGCAACAGTGTTGATCATTGCCTGTACAGCAGATTCGTCGGTAACATCGGCTTTTATCGCGATGGCTTGCCCTCCGTCCCTGATAATTGATGCTGTTGTTTCCTGAGCTTCAAGTTCACTTTGTGAATAGATAACTGCTACAGCAGCACCTTGTTTCGCCAGCATGATACTGATAGCCCGTCCTATACCGGTTCCACCTCCGGTAACAATTGCTGTCTTACCTTGGAATTCTTTATACATAAAAAGCTCCTTATTAATAATATTGGTACACACAACATGACAAATCATACATTTCTGGTAGCGGCTTGACAGTATCATTATGGCATTATTGAGAGCAGGCTCAGTTTATGTTGCGCGGTAACAGCCTGATTTAACCTTAGTAAAGGTGAACGAATAGAGTGGAGCACGAGATTTCAAATACTCTGTCGTTCCAGATACTGTAACTTAAGGCTTACTGAATACTTTATTAAGGGGAAGAAATAATTTACGTTTTTTTGTAAATTTTATTAATAAGAAGAGTGTATTGCCTTTGATTTTTGTTATAGCTTATGAAAAATAAATTAATAAATGATGTTTTCATGACGATGAACAATTCAACTTCTCCCCAACCGAATCGCAGCTATCAGGTTTTTCATATCGCAATGAGTGGTTTTTTGGCATTGGTTGTTGCTATGGGAATTGGACGTTTTACCTTCACTCCTCAAGTTCCCTTAATGATCGCAGAATCCCAGCTTAGTCTGACCGGTGCGGGTATCGTCGCAGCTTTTAACTATCTGGGATATCTGGCAGGTTCCTATGATGCGATGCGGGTGCGCCGTTTTATTGAATATCGGCTCTGGGCAGGATTATGGGGAGTGGTCATTATCACGTTGCTCTCTGCACTGCTGGATGGGCCGATATTACACAGTGTCGCCCGTTTTTTTATTGGTTGGGCCAGTGGCTTGACATTAGTGCTGGTAGCGGCATGGGTAAATGAGCAGTTAGCCAGCTTAAACCGTCCTGCATTGGGTGTTGCCATATTTGCGGGACCCGGAGTCGGGATATTCGTTACTGGTATTCTTGCTGTCGGGATTCAGGCATGGCAACTGAGTGCTGCCGAAGCGTGGATGTTGTATGGCACTGTGGCGCTGATTTTTAGTATCTATATTAGTCAGCATTTGCCCCGTAGCGGTAAACTACATCGTCCACAGACTGAGGTGAAGAAGCTGATTTGGACACCAGCAATTAAGCGGTTGGTATGGAGCTACAGTTTGGCTGGGTTTGGTTATATTTTACCTGCCACTTTTCTTTCGCAAATGGCAAGTGATCGTTTCCCTGGCAGCTTGTTTGCTCAGTTTGTCTGGCCGATATTTGGTGGCGCCGCCGTCATCGGCATTGGTTTCGCTATTCTGACCCATCATATACTGACAACCCAAATCCGGCTGGCAATCACTTTATGGATCCAGGCCGCGGGGATCCTTATCGCTGAGATTGTACCGGGAATAAGTGGTTTGGCGTTAAGCGCTTTGCTGATTGGTGGTGGTTTTATGTGCTCGGTGCAAATGGCGTTTCAGTATGGGCGTGAACTGGCGCCAGAACATAGCCGTTATATGGCCGGGTTGCTGACTACAGGTTATGCTATTGGGCAGCTTGTTGGGCCGGTGCTGTCAGCGGTTTCCACCGCGATAACCGGGAAACTGGAGCCTGCGCTGTATGTGGCATTGATCACTCTGGTGATTGCTGGGTTGTTGGTTTGTAACAGGCATAAATCCGCTGGTGAGGCTGGTGTGTAATGCCATGAAACGCGCATACAAATGTCGGTTTATCCCATATCACAGCAAACTGAATTGTTGGCTCAGACGCTTGGTTGTGCTATACCAATCATAGCCGCGATGTTAACGCGGCGCGAAATATCAGATTGTCTTAGTTCCCGCCAGATAATGGAAAGTAATACCTTTGGAGAAAATAATGTCATCCCTAAGTAAAGAAGCCGAGCTTGTGCATTCGGCGCTGGAAGCTCGTGGTCTTGAAACGCCTCTTCGTGGTCAGGCGCTGGCGCCGGAAGTGCGAAAGGAGCGGATTGAGGAGCATATGACGGAAATTATGAAACTGTTGAATCTTGATCTAAATGATGACAGTTTAGCGGAAACCCCCAATCGTATTGCGAAAATGTATGTTGATGAAATTTTTTCAGGGTTGGACTACAGTAATTTCCCGAAAATCACATTGATAGAAAATAAAATGAAAGTGGATGAAATGGTGACGGTGCGTGATATCACGTTAACCAGCACCTGTGAACATCATTTTGTGACTATTGATGGTAAGGCGACTGTTTCCTATATCCCGAAAGATAAAGTGATTGGGTTATCTAAAATTAACCGCATTGTGCAGTTTTTTTCGCAACGTCCACAGGTACAGGAACGTCTGACCCAACAGATTCTGATTGCATTACAGATATTGCTTGGTACCAATAATGTTGCCGTATCTATTGATGCAGTTCATTACTGTGTGAAAGCCAGGGGCGTCCGTGATGCAACCAGTACCACGACAACGACATCTTTGGGTGGGTTGTTTAAATCCAGTCAAAATACCCGTCAGGAGTTTTTACGCACGACACGCCATTTGTAATTTTTACGTCGGGATATAAAAATGACCCGTCAGAGAATTGATTCATTGGACAGTGTTCGTGGTCTGGCGATTCTGGGGATATTGCTGCTCAATATCTCCGGTTTTGCTTTGCCATCCGCAGCTTATTTGAACCCAGGATATAATGGTTCAGCTTCTGCAACTGATTTGATTATCTGGTCTGTGCTCAGTATCTTTGCTCAGGGAAAATTCCTGTGTATTTTTGCCTTCTTATTTGGTGCAACACTGGAGTTACTACTACCAAGGGGAAAAGTCTGGAATTATCCACGATTAATCATACTTGCCCTGATTGGCGGGATACATGGCATCCTGTTCTGGGATGGTGATATTTTACTCTCTTATAGTTTGGCCGGTTTTTTTAGTTTTCATCTGATTAGTCAAAATAGCACCAGTAGCCGGTTATTTATGCAAGGTGCTGTTTTTTATCTGATTGGATTAGTGCTGTTATTTATTCTTGGTTTTTTTTCCAGAGGTGAATCTAACGATGCCTGGCGACCGACCGAATTCCATATGTTATACGAAACATTCTGGAAAACGGGTGGTGGATGGCTGGCAGTGGAAGAGCGTTTCAATCAGGTCATGTTGATGATGGTCATGCTATTTGTTCAGTATGGCTGGCAACTGATCGGCATTATGTTATGTGGTGCCGGATTAGTGCGTAATGGCTGGTTGAAAGGTGAATTTCCGGTGAGCTATTATCGAAATGTGGCGCTATTGCTGATACCACTCAGTGTTGCTGTCCAGATATTCTCTGTGGCGCTCCAATATGCGCATGATTGGGATTACTTTTGGTCAGGTATTGTTGGCTATATCCTTTCTGAATTGGTAATTCCATTTCAGGCACTGGGTTATATGGCTTTGATCTATGGTTTCTGGCCGGTAATTGCATATTGGCGAATTAATCGCTGGTTCAGGCAGGTAGGACGAATGGCGATGAGTAATTATTTACTACAAACTTTAATCTGCACTGTGTTGTTTTATCACTTTGGATTATTTGGTCAATTCAGCCGCCTGGAGTTACTGGCATTTATTCCATTTATTTGGACAGTGAATGTGCTTTTTTCATGCTGGTGGTTACGCCGTCACCGGCAAGGGCCATCAGAATGGCTGTGGCGAAATCTTACGGCGGTATTGGCACGCTCCTCTTAGGCTGGGTTTTGTCCATTTCCTGCAATTCTTCCGGAGTTACCGCCGGATAATCGGTTATACCTTCTGGTACTTTATGTGGAGCAGGAATTGGGATCAAAGGACCCAGGAAACGCGGTTCGCGTTTCAAAATATAAAGATCAGTTAAGGCGCCAAGGCGGGCAATTATTTCACGTAACCGGACGATAATCATATTTTTAGGTGTGGAAACCGCATAGCACTGAGCATCAATTCCCATATGCATAGCGATAAACAGCGCTCGTTCGCAATGGAATCGTTGAGTGATAATCGTAAAATCATTGGTGTCAAAAACTTTACGGGTTCTGACTATCGAATCAAGGGTTCTGAAACCCGCAAAATCCAGCACGATGTTTGTGGCAGGAATACCTGCTCTTACTAAATCCCTGCGCATGGTGACAGGTTCGTTATAGCTTTGCTGGGCATTATCGCCACTCAGTAAGAGATATTTGATTTTGTCGCTGTTATAAGCATTAACTGCCCCCTGAATGCGGTATATATAATACTGATTGGGTGCGCCAGAATGGTAGTATTTAGACGTACCAAGCACCATACCTACTTCACGTTCGGGAAGTTGTTTGAGATCATCAAAAATATAAGGGGCCGTTTTCCAGCTAATCCAGCGGTCAAGTGCAATAGCTGTGAGCGTCAGCATCCCTGCGATGAATAACAGACCAATTATCAGGCGCTTCCACATGCTTTTGCCTTTAATATGTATCAATGACTAATATTGACTAAAGGCTACTTTACCTGAAATTTTGAAGCAAGTTTTCTCTATAAGAAAAAAGCCTGACAGTGATTTTTTGTTGTCTGTTTCTTAATGTTTTGTCCCACCGCAATCGGCAGGCATCGCATCTGGGGACGTTATCTAAGAGAGCCGTCAAATGTTGAGATTGAAAAAATATCGGAAGATTAAGACATTAAGATAAATTCGCTAACAATATTCAGGTTAAGAATATGTATATTCTTTTTATGAATTCTGGCATGTTATTTTTGATTTTTACACGTTTTACTTTATACTCAATATTGATGTTAAATAATAATATATTGCCGGCTCTGTTTCTGCGATAGATATGCCCATTCTAATTTGCCAGAAAGTTATGAGAGATTATGTTGTCTATTTATTATTGCCATTAAATATTAAATTGATTGTTCTTAAAGTGATAGTAAAGCTTGTAAAATAAAATTATTGTCATCAGAACTGCCTCTATTGTTAAATATGGAATTAGTAAAATAACTTAAATCTATATCTATATCTATTTTGGTGATTAATATCGTGTTGATTAAAAGTGTTTTTATTGGATAGAATGTTTGGATTAACATTTTCTGGTGTATTTTTATGTAGGAGAATTTTCCAAAATCATGTTAAGTATAACAAGGTGACTTTTATGAAAAATGAAGTGATTTTATCTAATTCTTTGCAAGAAGGTGATCTCGAGAAGTTATTTAATGATGAAGTGTTAGCCGTCCATGTGAAAAAATATGTAGATAATCATATTTCAGATAAACTTTCTGATTTTTTCCTCTCTCATGAAAATTTAGAACATTATCTTCATGATTTAAAAAAAGGAGATGAAATTGTTTTAGTCGATTATGGTGTTGATAGAGTTGGTGTGCCTTATAATATGACTTTTGGAAAACCCAAAGATAGTGATAGTTATAAAAGATATTTTGAGAATGCATTACCCGCGATAAGAAACGTCAGGAATTTCTGTGCTCCAATGCTGGCACCTTTCGATAAATTTCGTTTAGAGCTGGATGAAGTATGGTCTGCGGGTGCCAGTATTGCAAATTTTGAAGGTAAAAAGATGCATGCAGGGATTGCCAGGGTCATGAGAAGACCAGAACTCTCTATCATGTCTGAAATACAACCTCACTTTGATGGCCTTCAACAACAATCTGTCAATTTGCTAGGGCAATTTTCTGTAAACATATATATAAAAGTACCTGTAAGTGGAGGGGAATTAGAGTTGTGGGATGTTCCAGCTATTCCTATTACCGAGTTGATTGAAGATAGTTCAGAACATGATTGGCGGGGTTCTCTTCCTCCATCTATTTCTATTAAGCCAGAGTTGGGGGATTTAATAATAATAAACACCAGGAAACCTCATGCAATTCGTAGTTTTTCTGAGGGAAATAGAATATCATTGCAAAGTTTCATCGGTGTATCACCAAATAAACATCTAATGTTATGGAATTAATGATATTATTGATGTAATTAGTATATTGGGAATGTTTTTTTAGGGATTGGGAGTATCACATCCCAATCCTATAAATATGGAAATTATGTTTAAATACTTGAATGTAAATTATCTTTACACTACTGTTTTTAGTGTTTATTTTGATGCTATTTTATGCCTGTGATGAGTTTTTTAGGCGCATTTATGGTATGTTTGGTGAATGAGAGAAGTTAAGAAAATAAAGATATCATATTAAAACTCGATTACAGGCAACTATTTGATGGTATATTTTTAACACAGATAAATTCGTAAAATATTTTTTGGGGGCTGTGAGTATGCAACGCAATAATATTATATCGGTTAAGTATAATTTAGCAAAAATCGCCATAAACCTTCGGTCAATGTGGACAGAGATATAAGGAAAAAATCTTGCAGGGTTTTCAGATATTAAAATGCCGCAATGAATATGCGGCATAGAGGTATCGTGGATTTAAAGGCTGCGGGACTCGTCGTTTCTGCCTTCTGGGCTTGTGTCAGACTCGCCAGGGACGAGTAACAGCCGATGACATGGGTAAGTCCTTGCCCGATTTAGGCGGATAACTGTCACAATGAAGTGCGTTTATATACGCGATATTCCGGTTTCCAGAAGTTACGTTCAATCGCTTCATCCAACGCACCATCGGATGTGACAGTTGCAACACCTTGTATTTGCGCTTCTTTTGCAACTTGTTTCGCAATTTTGCGAGAAACTTCTTGAATATCATCAATGAGTGGCAGTAATGGGCCTGTACCGTTTTTAGCCAATGGTGAAAAATCAGCCAGTGTCCGGCTTGCTACCATCAACATATCATCAGTGACGAGTTTGGCCCCGGAGGCAATAACACCTAAGCCAATTCCTGGGAAGATATAGGAGTTGTTACATTGAGCGATCGGATACTCTTGATCTTTGTATTTTACCGGATTGAATGGGCTACCTGTTGCAACCAGCGCAGCGCCATTAGTCCAGTTGATAATATCTTCAGGACGGGCTTCAACACGGGAAGTTGGGTTGGATAATGGCATAACGATTGGACGTTCACTGTGTTTATGCATCTCACGGATGATCTCTTCTGTAAACAGACCTGCTTGACCTGAAACGCCAATCAGTACCGTAGGTTTAGCATTACGAACAACGTCGAGCAGAGAGATAGAACCGCTGTTCACATCCCATTCAGCCAAGGAGTCGCTTTTTTGTACCAGTTTATTCTGGAAATCCAATAAATTTGGCAGCTTATCCGTCAGTAAACCGAAACGATCAACCATGAAAATACGGGCGCGAGCTTGTTCTTCACTTAAACCTTCAGATTTCATCTGGGCGACAATCTGCTCTGCAATACCGCAACCGGCGGAACCTGCTCCCAGGAAAGTGACAGTTTGATCTTTCAATTGACGACCGGCAGCACGGCTGGCTGCGATCAGGCTACCCAGTGTTACAGCGGCGGTTCCCTGAATGTCATCATTAAAGCAACAAATTTCGTGGCGATAGCGGTCGAGCAGAGGCATGGCATTTTTTTGTGCGAAATCTTCAAACTGTAGCAGCACATTCGGCCAGCGGCGCTTGACGGCCTGAATAAATTCATCAACAAATTCATCATATTCTGCGCCGGTAATCCGCGGATGGCGCCAGCCCATATATAACGGGTCATTCAGGCGCTGGGGGTTGTTCGTTCCCACATCCAGGACTACCGGCAGTGTATAAGCCGGGCTGATACCACCACAGGCGGTATACAGGGAAAGTTTGCCAATAGGAATACCCATACCGCCGATACCTTGGTCACCCAGACCAAGAATACGTTCACCATCGGTGACAACGATAACTTTTACATTTTGTTTAGTCGCATTTTGCAGCATGTCATCAATATGCGTTTTATTTGGATATGAGATGAACAAGCCACGGGCGCGGCGGTAAATATCAGAAAAATGTTCACAAGCTTCACCAACCGTTGGGGTATAAATGATTGGCATCATTTCGCTCAAATGTGCATCCAGCAGGCGGTAGAACAGAGTTTCGTTAGTGTCTTGAATATTTCGCAAATAAATGTGTTTATCTGCATCATTTTTGAAATCAAGATACTGCCGATAGGCGCGTTCAGCTTGTTCTTCGATGGTTTCAACTGTTTCCGGTAATAAGCCATGAAGGTTAAAGTTGCCGCGTTCTGCTTCAGTAAAGGCACTGCCTTTATTCAGCAGGGGAAATTCCAACAGGATGGGGCCAGAATAGGGAATATATAATGGACGTTTACTTTCGTGTTCCAGTTCCATGAATCTTACTCTTTGAACTAAATGGATAACAAGGTCAGTTATAGATCCTAAGAGATAGGAAAAATATGTACAGCAAATGTTACTTAATTAGAGGTATTATGAGTAAAAATGAGAGATAACATCCAGATTTAGCTAATAAAATGTTACGTTAACTATTTTTGTAGGAGAAAATCTTTCATTGTGTATTTGACTTCCTATGGCCGGGCGTGATGCCCGGCAAAGCCGTCGATACCAATTTCGTATACGCATGGTTGCAGTTCTACCGTAATAGTATCCATAGTGTTCCCCATTAATTGATATATATAATCTGAATAGAGGGAAAGCGCATTTTTCACTGAATTTAGAACGTGTGGTACTCAAATTTACTACAGCCTAGTGCAGCAAGTGTGGATTGAGTTGCACTTTGTTGGGACAACTCGCTGTTTTTTCCCTCAACTAATACGGCTCTTTCGATAGCCAGACAATCACCACCAGAAATATTCATCAGGATCAGGGCAGCTTGCAATGGGGGTAAGCTTGGATTAAATGCGGCATTTTCTGCATAGCGCCCAGGATAGATTTTTCCATCTTTTCCCAGCAGTGCTATACCACTGTATGAATTGCTGTATGGAGCATGGCTTCGGTTTGCTGCGTCCAGTGCGGTCAGTACAAGTTCATCAGTGGTTTCTAGTTTATAACCATGATTAATTGGATCCATCAACAGGGTTGTGATACCCAGATCGTTTGGACCAAAGGAGCCTGGCAAATAGTCACCTAATGTTGAAGGCTCTTGTTTTGGCAAGAGGATCTCTAATTGTGTGCCACTATTAAGTTCATTCATAAACTGGCGGCAGTGACCGCATGGAGAGTAATTAACCGTGATAGATACCAGTTTTTTCTCACCGCGTAACCAGGCGTGAGTAATAGCACATTGTTCAGCATGAACCGTTTGCTGTAATGGCACATTGGTAAATTCCATGTTGGCCCCAAAATAGAGATTTCCGCTTTCACCACGGGCAATTGCACCGACATTAAAATGTGATATCGGAGCCAGGGAACATGCCGCTGCGAGTGGCAACAGGGCGATAGCCAACGTATTATCGTCGAAGCCACAGGTTTTCTTGACAGATTTAGCTTGTGCAGCCGTAAGCATGGCAGGGAAGTTGTCGTTTCCTGCATAGGGCAAAAGTGCATCTTGTAGCTTAGATGGCAATTGTGCCCAGATAGAGCGAAAGCGAGCTTGCATAGAATGATCTCCAAATTAACTTAAGATCATTCTAGACGCTCTGATCAGATTTATAATGTGATATGTATCACATAAATAATGAAAATTATGTAATTGAAGTTGTTAATTGAGAGATTTATGTCAAATTTTTCAACTGGTAATTAGCCAAATAGATATAGCAGCACTGGGAATATAAAAGGGGCAGTCAGTGAAGTAATGATACCGCAGGTCATCAGTGCTAATGAACTGTATGCTCCTTCAACAAAGTTGACTTCTGTACAACGGGCGGTGCCTAAAGCATGTGATGCTGTTCCCATTGCCAAACCGCGGGATGCTTTGGTTTTCACTTGTAAGAGATCGAACAGGTTATGACCAAATATTGCCCCAAGAATGCCGACAAAAATGACGCAAGCGGCACTGATTGCCGGAATACCGCCGATAGCATCTGCGACTGCCATTGCTATTGGTGTAGTGACTGATTTAGGCAGTATTGAGGCAGCCATTTCAGGTGTTGCGCCCGTCCATAATGCAATAGCAGTACCTGTAACCATAGCGACAATACTGCCGATAAAACAGATACTGATAATGGACTTCCATTGGGCGCGGATCTGGTGCAACTGTTCATATAAAGGAAATGCCAGCGCAACCACGGCGGGCTGAAGCAGATCATTAAGAATTTGGCTGCCGGCGAAATAGTGTTCATAAGGGGTATTGGTTATTAACAGTATTGGAATCAGTACAGCGATAGAAACCAATAAGGGATTCAGAATAGGAATTTTGAATTTTAGTGAAAGTTTTCTTGCGGCGTAGAATACAATCAATGTTAATGGCAGTGACCACCAAATGTGACTTAACATATTTATTTCTCTTGTTTTTCTTGTTCAGTCTTAACTTCTGATACAGAGCCGATAATTGGACGTGCGCGGTGAACATAATGGGAACTGTAAGCAACAATAATCATAACAATTGCGGTGCTGATCAGGCATGAAAGGACAATCGGTAGTATCTGTTGGCTGAGTTGATCGTAATAATTCATAACGCCTACACCGATAGGCAGAAACAGCAGGGTCATATTTCTCAGTAATAGACTGCAACCTGGTTTTGCCCAGTGGGCAGGGATCAATTGGAAAGCCAATAAGACGAACAATATCAACATACCGATAATACTGCCGGGAACTGCGATGGGTAACAGAGCAGAGATGGCATTGCCTGCCAACAAACACAGATAAATCAGTACAAATGCTCGCAGGTACTGCCAACCTATAATCAGTACTTCACGAAACGACATAACAAAATTCCTTATTCCAATGAGGAATTCATCATACAATTAACCTTGGGAATGTGCTATAGATCACATTCAAAAAAAGCGGGGACCATCGCTGATCCCCGCATGTAAGATATATTTGCAATAAATTGGTTGTTATTTCACCTGCATACCCGGTTGTGCGCCACTGTCAGGACTGAGTAGGAAGATATCTTTTCCGCCAGGCCCAGCAGCCATTACCATTCCTTCAGAAATGCCGAAGCGCATTTTACGCGGAGCCAGGTTGGCAACCATGATGGTTAAACGGCCTTCCAGTGCTTTTGGATCGGGATAGCTGGAGCGGATACCGGAAAATACCTGGCGGGTTTCGCCACCAAGATCCAGAGTCAGTTTCAGCAGTTTATCTGAGCCTTCTACAGAATCAGCCTGTTTGATAAGGGCGACGCGCATATCAACTTTGGCGAAATCATCAAAAGTGATCATATCCTGAATCGGATCTTCTGCCAGTGGGCCGCTGACTTTTTGTGGTGCGCTGATGCTTTCTTTAGACGCAGTAACCATCGCATTGACTTTATCCATATCAATGCGGTTAAACAGGGCCTTAAAGGTGGAAACCTGATGATCCAGCAGAGGCTGTTCAATACCATTCCAGGTCAGTTCTGTATTCAGGAAAGCTTCTGCGCGTTCTGCCAGACTGGGTAAAACGGGTTTCAGGAAAGTCATCAGAACGCGGAACAGGTTGATGCCCATTGAACAGATAGCTTGCAGATCTGCATCGCGGCCTTCTTCTTTTGCCACAACCCATGGAGCCTGCTCATCCACATAACGGTTTGCCAAATCAGCCAATGCCATGATTTCACGGATTGCTTTACTGAATTCGCGGTTGTTGAACTCTTCTTCAATCACTTTCGCGCCATCAATAAACTTCTGGTAAAGCGCTGGATCAGCCAGTTTATCCGCTAGCTTGCCACTAAAGCGTTTATTAATGAAACCCGCGTTACGGGAAGCCAGGTTAACAACTTTGTTAACGATATCGCTGTTAACACGCTGGACAAAGTCTTCCAGGTTCAGGTCGATATCATCAATACGGGAAGAGAGTTTGGCCGCATAGTAATAACGCAGGCAGTCTGCATCCAGATGATCCAGATAAGTGCTGGCCTTGATAAAGGTACCACGGGATTTGGACATTTTCGTGCCGTTGACGGTGACGTAGCCGTGAACAAACAGATTTGTTGGTTTGCGGTAACCGCTGCCTTCCAGCATGGCCGGCCAGAATAGGCTGTGGAAATAGACAATGTCTTTACCAATAAAGTGATAAAGATCGGCGGTGGAATCTTTTGCCCAGAACTCATCAAAGCTCAGATTTCCGCGTTTGTCACACAGGTTTTGGAAAGAACCCATATAGCCAATAGGCGCATCCAACCAGACATAGAAATATTTGCCCGGTGCATCAGGAATTTCAAAACCAAAGTAGGGGGCATCACGGGTGATATCCCACTGCTGTAAGCCGGATTCAAACCATTCCTGCATCTTGTTAGCAACCTGTTCTTGTAATGCACCGGAACGGGTCCATGCTTGTAACATGTCACTGAATACAGGTAAATCGAAGAAAAAGTGCTCGGATTCACGCAGTTCTGGCGTTGCACCGGAGACAGCAGAACGTGGGTTAATCAGTTCCGTTGGGCTGTAAGTTGAACCGCAAATCTCACAGTTATCACCATACTGATCTTCTGCCTTACATTTCGGGCAGGAGCCTTTTACAAAGCGGTCAGGTAGAAACATCCCTTTCTCAGGATCGTATAACTGAGAAATAGTGCGGTTCTTAATGTAGCCGTTCTTTTTCAGCTCCAAATAGATTTCAGTTGATAATTCCTGGTTCTCTCTGCTGTGCGTAGAGTGATAGTTATCATAGCCGATTGAAAAGCCAGTAAAATCCTGATGATGCTCCTGGTTCACGGCGGCGATCATCTCTTCGGGAGCAATACCCATTTGCTGTGCTTTCAGCATGATTGGTGTTCCGTGAGCGTCATCGGCGCAGATAAAGTGAACCTCTTTGCCGCGCATTCGCTGAAAACGGACCCAAATATCTGCCTGGATATGTTCCAGCATGTGACCAAGATGGATTGGACCGTTAGCATATGGCAACGCACACGTCACCAATAATTTTTTTGCGACTTGAGACATAGTAAGGATCTGACTTCCAATAAATGAAAAGGGAGTTTGATGTTACCTGATCAAAAAAATTGTCGCTAGGGTAACTCTTGATCTTCGCGGGTTTTGTTGGATAAAAATTGAATCAGTGATTGAGAAGTGGGTTTTTGTTGCTGACCTTATCCGAACTCATTGGGTTCTGTTATGATGAAAAGATGGCTTTTATAGTTAATCATGATAATCAAAGGAGCCGGGATGAGCGCAAAATCCCCCGAGCAGACCAATCCTGACCTGCTGAAATCTCAGGTAACAAAAATACTTGCTACTTTTACACACCCGACACTAGAACACGATCTGACAGTTCTGAAAGCCCTGCATCACTGTACGATGCTTGATGATGTTCTGCACATTGAATTGATCATGCCGTTTGTCTGGCGGCGTGGTTTTGAAACTCTGAAAGAGGCGACAACGCAAAAATTGCAGTCAGTGACCGGCGCAAAATCTGTTGCGTGGAAATTGAACCATGATATCAGCACATTACGCCGCGCTAACGATTTGTCGGGAATTAATGGTGTTCGTAATATTTTGGCTGTCAGCTCAGGTAAAGGTGGCGTGGGTAAATCCAGCACCGCGGTAAACCTGGCGTTGGCGTTGGTTCAGGAAGGGGCAAAAGTGGGTATTCTGGATGCGGATATCTACGGTCCTTCTGTTCCGAGTATGTTGGGAACTGCCAAAGAACGCCCAACTTCCCCGGATGGTCAGCATATGGCGCCTATTATGACTCATGGCCTTGCCACTAACTCCATTGGTTATCTGGTGACAGATGACAATGCAATGGTATGGCGTGGCCCGATGGCCAGTAAGGCATTGATGCAGATGTTACAGGATACATTATGGCCGGATCTTGATTATCTGGTTATTGATATGCCACCGGGGACCGGTGATATTCAGCTGACGTTGTCACAAAACATCCCGGTCACGGGGGCGCTGGTGGTGACAACGCCTCAAGATATCGCCTTAATTGATGCGATGAAAGGCATTGTCATGTTCCAAAAAGTGAAAGTTCCTGTACTGGGTATCGTTGAAAACATGAGTGCACATATTTGCGGCAACTGTGGTCACCTGGAGCCTATTTTTGGTACTGGCGGGGCGGAAAAACTGGCCGCTAAATATCATTGCAAACTGTTGGGACAAATTCCTCTGCATATTTCGTTACGTGAAGATCTTGACCGTGGAGAGCCAACCGTTATCAGCAATCCTGATAGTGAATTCACGGATATTTACCGGGAAATTGCCGCGAATATTTCTGCGCAGATGTACTGGCAGGGTGAGAAGATACCGACGGAGATTTCGTTCCGCGCTGTTTAATATCCATATTCGATGAGTAGTAACGGGTTATGATATTTTTATAACCCGTTTTTTGCGTATCGAAGAAAGAATTCTTTTCAGATTCATCTCTGTTGCATGGTTTTTATGCGAAACGCTTCGAAAAAAATGAGACTTAATCTTGTTTACACTGGAACAGATATCATTAACTCCCTATAATCTTGCCCGACTTAGCACTCTTAGGTGCTTTGTTCCCCATTTTTTCTAGAATCAGGTTAATCTCTATTATGGCTGACGAAGCACATCAGTGCACAATTGTAGGAATTTCCGGTGCATCTGCCTCAGGTAAAAGTCTCATTGCGAATACACTTTACCGTGAATTACGCGCTCAGGTTGGTGATCACAACATCGGTATTATCCCAGAAGATTGTTACTATAAAGACCAAAGCGATCTATCAATGGAAGAGCGTTATAAGACCAATTATGACCACCCAAGTTCCATGGATCACAATCTGCTCTTTTCTCATCTGCAAGATCTGAAAGCCGGTAAATCGATTGAATTACCACAGTATGATTATGCCGCTCATACCCGCAAGTCAGAAGCGATTTATTTTGCGCCGAAAAGAGTTATTATTCTGGAAGGTATTCTGCTATTGACGGATAAGCGCTTGCGCCAGGAGATGGACTTCTCTATTTTCATTGATACACCGTTGGATATTTGTCTTATGCGTCGTATTAAACGGGATGTTAATGACCGAGGACGTTCTCTGGATTCTGTTATTGAGCAATATCATAAAACTGTACGTCCAATGTTTCTGCAATTTATTGAGCCATCAAAACAATATGCAGATATTATTGTGCCACGCGGGGGTAAAAACCGCGTAGCGATTGATGTGCTGAAAGCCAAAATTGGTCAGTTCTGCGAATAATAAAACTTTGCTTGTCAGGCATTGATAAGCATCATCGTATTTGAGAGGGAAAATAGTGCGACTCTGTGACCGTGACATTATTAAATGGCTTGATGAAGGTAAATTGGTCATTTCTCCACGTCCGCCGATTGAACGAATTAACGGGGCAACGGCTGATGTGCGCCTTGGAAATCAGTTTCGTGTTTTCCGTGGCCATACTGCCGCGTATATTGATTTGAGTGGCCCAAAAGATGAAGTCAGTGCTGCTCTTGATCGTGTGATGAGCGATGAAATTATCCTGCCTGACGATGAGGTTTTTTTCCTCCACCCTGGAGAGTTGGCACTGGCTGTCACTCTGGAATCCGTCACGTTGCCTGATGATTTGGTGGGCTGGCTTGACGGACGCTCTTCTCTTGCCCGTCTTGGATTGATGGTGCATGTGACGGCGCACCGCATCGATCCGGGCTGGCATGGTCAGATTGTTCTCGAATTCTATAATTCTGGTAAATTGCCTCTGGCGTTGCGTCCGGGTATGGTGATCGGTGCTTTGAGTTTTGAACCGTTATCTGGCCCGGCTGATCGTCCATATAATCGTCGTCAAGATGCAAAATATAAAAATCAGCAAGGTGCGGTGAGTAGCCGTATTGATGAAGATTAATGTTTTTATCGGCTACTGAGTCGCATTTACCGCTTTAATAAAGCTGAGGAAGTCATGAAAAGATTACTGACGGCACTGGTTATTTTACTGGTCGTGATTATTACCGGTTTAGCGGCATTAGTCATGTTAGTGAACCCGAATGACTTTCGTGCTTATATGGTTAAGCAGGTGCAAAAAAAGAGTGGCTATCAGCTTGTTCTGCAAGACGGTATGCGTTGGCATGTTTGGCCAAAACTCAGCATTATTACCGGGCGTATGTCATTGACTGCACCGGGAGCGGCGCAACCGGCAGTGACGGCAGAAAATATGCGCCTGGATGTGGAGTTGTGGCCACTTCTTTCTCATCAGCTTGCAGTTAAAGAGGTGATGTTAAAGGGGGCGGTGTTGCGATTAACCCCGGAAAGCAAAGTTCAGGAAAAAGAGAATGCCCCTGTTGCACCGAAAGGGAATACAGCAAATCCTGTCGCCAAAGGGGAACGCTGGAAACTTGATATTGCCAGAATTAAAGTCGCTGACAGTTTACTTATCTGGCAAAGAGATGATCACGCTCAGTTGAATGTCCGCGATATTAATCTGCTAATGAAACGGGGGGATCAAAACCATATCAGTGTGGAATTGAGCAGTAAGGTCAGTAAGAATCAGCAAGAACTGGCTTTTAATCTTAATGCAAATGTAGACATTTCGGGTCATCCATATCGTGTTGCCGGTAATATTGATGCTTTCGATTATCAGCTTCAGGGGGTAGGTATACCCACGGGAGGGATTAGTGGTTCGGGAAAAGTGAATGCTGTTTATCAGGAAAAAACGACAGATGAACCACAAACAATCTCTCTACAGGCACTGAGTTTCACGGCTAATGAGAGTGAGCTGCATGGCAGTATAAAGGCAATATTAGGTGCTCACCCTGATTATCAGATAAATTTATCTTCCCAAAAATTGAATTTAGATAATCTGGTGGGATGGGATTTGCTTCCTGAAGATAGTTCAGAAGCTAAACGCCATTACCGGATAGAGAATAGTTCAGCTAAACCGGTGATTGCGGTTTCGAGCTCAGTGCAGCCTGATTACAGCGCTGCATTTCTGAATGATTTTAATGCCAGTGTTACTGTTAATGCGAACAAATTTATTTATCGGGGAATGGAGATCGATGACCTGATATTCAAAGCAGCGAGTAATGATGGTATTGCCGAAATTTCTGTTCTGAGTGGGAAATTATTTGGCGGTCATTTCTCTATTCCAACCATTCTGGATGCAACAGGTAATCAACTTAAATTACATATCAAGCCCTTACTGCAAGATATAGAACTGGAACCAATACTCAAAGCATTTTCTTTACCACAGGCATTTAGTGGTAAATTCAATCTGAATGGCGATCTTTCTGGTAAAGGATATGATGGTTATGCTATTGCGCATATTTGGCATGGTGATCTTAATTTCAGTTTAGTTAATGCCAAAATGCATGGATTGAATATCTCCCAATTGATCCAGCAATCCGTTGCCCGTGCAACGAATAAAGTGAATATCCCTGATGATATGGGTAACTTTACCCGTGCCAAAAGGCTTGATATTAAAGCAGTACTTAATCGGGGTGATGTAAAAATCAGTCAGCTTCATGCCGTATCCGAGCTGTTAAATATTGATGGTCAGGGTGAGGCCAACCTGCTTAAACAAGATGTTGATGTCGCTTTAAAAGTGCAGGTAACTCAAGGATGGGATGCAGATGATGAATGGGTGCGCCGTTTGAGCAAACTGAAAGTACCGCTGCGGGTTTATGGTAGTTGGAGCAATCTGAAATACAACCTTGATATTGAGCAATTGCTGCGTAATGAGCTGGAGAATAAAGCAAAACAGATCATCAATGATTGGAGTGCCCGTAATAGTAGCAGCAAAGAACATCAGTAGATTAGAAACTTACCTGATGTGCCAGCCCGGTACAGCCTTAATTAGCTGACCGGGGCTTTATCTTGTTTCCAGAGGGAAATAAGCACTCAGTGATCAACACCGCACTGAGTTATTCTTTATTCTCTTCTTCTGAAACCAATGGCGTAATTTTTACCTTATTAATTCGGTGACTAGTGACTTCCAGTGGTTCAAATAGATAATTATCAATCTGCAATTGTTCACCTTGCTGTGGAATATGTTGTGAATGTTCCATCAATAAACCTGCTAAGGTTTGATATTCACGCTTCTCATCCAGTTGCAAAGGAACATAAAGGATCAAATCATCCAGCGGCATATAACCATTGGCAATCCAGCAGCCATTTTCAGTCGCTTGAATGTCATGACGGGCATCAGTTTCTTCGCCATCTACCGGCAGATTACCCGCGATAGTTTCCATGACATCGGTCAGAGTAACAACACCTTCCACAGAACCAAATTCATCGACGACAAATGCGAAGTGAGTCTGCGCCTGGCGGAACTGCTCCAATGCCTGAAGCAGTGAGAGCTGCTCAGGGAAAATCAACGGTTGTTTTATCAACGAATGCAAATCAAAAGGCTGTTGGTTGAGTTGTTGATTCAGTAAATCAATAACATGGACAACACCTAATGGTTCGTCACTGACATTTTCATCTGTCACGACAATGCGTGTGTGAGGGCTTTTACTCAGTATTTGCGTCAGATTTTCTGCCGGTGCATTGATATCAAGGTATTCCACGTCGTGGCGTGAGGTCATGATACTGTTGACGTTACGCTGCGCCATGCCCAGAACTCTGGCAATCATTTGGCGTTCTTGTGGATCAAACACTTCCTGATTATCAGAAATCAGATTAGATGTATGGTTATCCAATTCTGCCTTTTCATGTTTGCCACTGAGGATACGCAAAACGGCCTCCGCTGTTCTTTCACGCAGTGATCGGGAAGCAGTAAGAAATCTGCGGCGGTTAAACTGAGCGAATTGATTCAGGGATTCAATCATAATTGAGAAGCCGATAGCGGCGTACAAGTAACCTTTTGGTATGTGATAACCAAAACCTTCGGCGACTAGACTGAAACCGATCATCAGCAAGAAGCTCAGACAGAGAATAACGATGGTTGGATGAGCATTGACGAAGGTTGTTAATGGCTTACTTGCCAGTATCATTAGGAACATCGCGATGGTTACTGCTGCGATCATGATACCGATGTTATCAACTATACCGACAGCAGTAATCACTGAGTCCAGAGAGAAGACGGCATCAAGGACAATTATCTGTGCGACAACTGTCCAAAATTTAGACGTTTTGCGTTGTTGCCCTGAGTGTGCATCCTTGCCTTCCAGTCGCTCGTTTAGCTCCATCGTCGCTTTGAATAATAAGAAAAGGCCACCTACCAACATAATCAAGTCACGGGCACTGAATGGATGTTCCCAGAGCGTAATTAATGGATTAGTTAACGTTATCAGCCAGGAGAGACTAAAAAGCAACACGACACGCATCAGTAGTGCACAAGTCAACCCTGTGATACGCGCTTTGTCTCTTAGTTTTTCAGGAAGTTTATCTGCCAGAATGGCAATAAAGACCAGATTGTCGATTCCGAGGACAATTTCTAGAACGATAAGAGTAACCAGTCCAGCCCATATCGTCGGATCTGCGATCCATTCCATACAGTTTGTTTTACCTTTTAATATGACGGCTCATGCCGAATAATGAATAATGGGCATTGACTCATCAAATTTCAATAGTTGATTTTTCATCTGAGGAAGTTTTTTTTAAAAAATAAGTTATGGCGGTATTGATAGCAGCAATAACTATCCACTGAGCCTAATCCTGAGTTAACATGTGATCACATTAACAAATTGCATACTAATGATAATTAGTGTGCAAGTATTATCATCAGACAGGAGTTATTCATGTCCAAGCAGCAGATTGGTGTTGTCGGTATGGCGGTGATGGGGCGTAACCTGGCACTGAATATTGAAAGCCGTGGTTATTCCGTATCTATATTTAATCGTTCAAGTGATAAAACTGACGAAGTGATTGCCGAAAATCCAGGGAAAAAATTAGTCCCAAGCTACACTATCGAAGAATTTGTCGATTCACTGGAAAAACCGCGCCGTATTCTGCTTATGGTTAAGGCTGGCGAAGCAACCGATAAAACTATCGCTTCACTGACTCCGCATCTGGATAAAGGTGACATTTTGATTGATGGTGGTAATACCTATTTTCAGGATACTATCCGCCGTAACCGGGAGCTTTCTGCTCAAGGCTTTAATTTTATCGGTACAGGCGTTTCCGGTGGTGAAGAGGGTGCATTGAAGGGGCCATCGATCATGCCGGGTGGTCAGAAAGAGGCGTATGAGTTGGTTGCGCCAATTCTGCAAGAGATCGCGGCTAAAGCTGAAGGTGAACCTTGTGTGGCATATATTGGCCCAGATGGTGCCGGTCATTATGTGAAAATGGTTCACAACGGGATTGAATACGGTGACATGCAGCTTATTGCTGAAGCTTATTCCTTACTGAAAAACGCCTTGAATCTGGGCAATGAAGAGCTATACGAGATTTTCACTGATTGGAATAATGGTGAACTGAGTAGCTATTTGATTGAAATCACGGCTGATATTTTCCGTAAGAAAGATGAAGCAGGTCAATATTTGGTTGATGTGATTTTGGACGAAGCAGCAAACAAAGGGACCGGTAAGTGGACCAGCCAGAGCTCTCTCGATTTGGGTATTCCATTGACACTGATCACTGAATCTGTATTTGCACGTTATCTCTCTTCTCTGAAAGATCAGCGAGTTGCCGCCGCTAAAGTTTTGAGTGGGCCGCAAGCACAGCCATTTAAAGGTGATAAAGTTGAATTTGTTGAGAAAGTGCGCCGTGCACTTTATTTGGGTAAAATTGTTTCATATGCTCAGGGCTTTCAGCAATTAAAAGCGGTATCTGATGAATACCAATGGAACTTGAATTACGGTGAGATTGCTGGAATTTTCCGCGCCGGTTGCATCATTCGCGCTCAATTTCTGCAAAAAATTACTGATGCGTATAACGAAAATGCAGATATTGCTAACCTGTTACTGGCACCTTACTTCAAGAAAATTGCTGATGAATATCAGCAGGCGTTGCGTGATGTCGTCTCTTATGGTGTGCAGAATGGTATCCCAACACCGACTTTTTCCGCGGCTATTTCTTATTACGACAGTTATCGTTCGGCTGTATTACCCGCTAACTTGATTCAGGCACAACGTGACTACTTCGGTGCTCATACTTATAAGCGTACTGATAAAGAGGGTGTTTTCCATACTGAGTGGATGGAGTAGATCCTGTTATTTCCGCTTGACCAGGAGAGTGAAGTGCTTGTATCAGGTATGATGTAGTTAGCTTTCGCGATAATTCTGGAATGCGCCGTTGCGGTTTTTTAACTGGTGTGCCGCAACGGCGTGGCTCTAATAATGTGAAAATCAAAACGGTTATTTCCTGCATGAACCAGTTTCAGATTCTTAGGAAAATTGAGACCTTCATCAGTGATCGCAACGCCATGTGCATCATAAGAAAAATAGAATGATCCGTTGCCAATATATTCTCTGGTGTTGGTGTTTCTTACGTATATTGAAGTGACTATCTCTTTCTGCATAAGTAGTTCATCAACGACAGCATAATTATCACCAGTTATCGTGTTAACCTCGACTTTTTCCTGCTTTTCTCCGTTAAATATCTTAACGGTCATAGAAAATTTTACATTAATAATATTACGAAAATACCTATAAATAGATATATGGTAGTAGAATGGTTGGATTTGTTGATAATTCATAAGAGAATCGTTAGATAAATATTTTTCTGAATGGAAATAGAGTTCTTAATTATCGCTAATATGGCTGAGTCTCATGTCTTTTTAAAAAATTACAATACACCGTTGCGGTTGTTAATAATAATCCGCAACGGTGTTACTTAAATTTTCAGAACGTAGCCTTTCTGGAAACAAGAGTTAATTATTGTTACATCATACCTGGATTAGAACGAAAAGTCGGTACTGATGATATGAATATCAAAACGGTTATTACCTGCGTTGACTATTCTCAGATTTTTAGGGAAATTAGCCTTCTCATCAATAGTAACAACACCATTTGAATCACGATGAAAATAGAATGATCCGTTATTAATGTATACTCCAGTGCTGGTATTCCTTATCGCAATAGCAGTGACTAACTCTATATTATATGGGAGTATGCCAACGAGCGCATAATCATCATCAGTCGTCGTTTCAACTGGTCCTACACAGACTGTGTTTGTGAACATGGAGAATCTTATACCTGAATTGGTGTCATCAATGACTCTTAATGCAACCAGGCATGTATCTTTTGGTGCGACTTTAAATTTAGATAATCCTTTAATTTCTCTATCAATATCGGGATGATCATATTCCCATTCACGATAGCGTTGGCCTGGTTCGCAATTACTATAATGACGCCACGCATAGACTTTTGATAGCGTTCCAATTTTCACTGAACGATATCTATCGTTGAGATCATAAGGCAGTGGAATAATGCTATCATTTTCTGGATAATGATGCCCTTCGCCTAGAAAGTATTTTCTATCGAAAAAAGTTGCACCTGTAACTAATTTATTAGTCATATTCTTTACTCCTTAAAAACTTATTTTGGAAAAATGTAATCTTTCTTTCTGAAAGCGGATTTAGAATACAATGAGTATGGGGTTTTTGTATTTAATAAAATATAATGAACAGATATATTAAATTGTTGTCAATATAACGCTAATATAATTGACATGTCATTTTGTGGCCGATGTTCGAAATAAAGATTCTGAAATTAAAATAATTGAAAATTCCTATCAAGAAACACCCTTGTTTGGGTAGGGAATTATCCCCTAGTGTAATTGATGACTTTTTGTATATGACTAAACAGTGAATAATTAGATATTCATGGTATTTGATAATTATATCTGCTTGTTTAATGTTTATATAATGTAGCAATAGCGATAATTTCGTCTAATAATATGAGTTTGCGGGAGGGGATAGTTACTGATTTAAATAAAAATTCTTTAAATATTATCTTAAATAGCCTATTTCTATAGACTATTTAATTAATTTTTCGTTATTGAATTGAGAGTTGTTTGTTTACCTCAAGTTAGCAATGAAATTTATTCATGACATCTCTTCAATCTGCCTATTATCACTTTAATTTTCTGCAATTGTATTTATTTGGTCCGCCGAAAGTTTACCAGTTCAGGTTGCGCAATCCGGTGATAATCTTTGGTGTTGAGAATGACAGAGCATTCAAGGCTACCGGCATTAAAAGCCAGTTCATCAAAGCGTTCAAACAATAACGGGTCTGCAACCAGCTTTAGATCAGGGTGAAAACTGAAAGGTGGAATTGAGCCGAATACACATTGAGTCAGTTCAGAAACTTCTTTAGGACTTGCCAAGGATGCACGGGTACCACCGATCTGTTTTGCCAGTACAGAGAGATCAGCTTGTTGATCCGCAGGGAGTACAGCAAGTACATATTGGCGGAACCCTTCCCCTTTAACATGACAAACTAATCCTTTGGCCCCTTGACCAAGTTGTGTGCCACGGATTTTTGCAACCTCTTCAGAACGTCCAGCGGTTGGATGTTTCATTACTCGATAACGGGCATGATTATCATCCAGTAATGTAGTCAGGCGGTTAAATATTTCGTTAGAGGGCACAATAAGCTCCTAAGCAATAGTGTAATGAATTGATATATCCCCTTCATCTTTCAAGTTGCTGCTTTGTTGGCTGCTTTCACTCACCCCAGTCACAGAGTTATCTATGCTCCTGGGGATTCGTTCACTTGCCGCCGCGCTGCCACTCGAAATCTATTAGGTATATGATCTCTTTCAATTATTGAGTTTATTATATTTATATCAAGACATATTACCAACCAAAAATATTATAAAGTCGGTATTTGAGTAGATATCATCTGATTATATCGAGGTATATGTTTATATTTTTTAAGTAGCATGACTTAAATAGAGCTATTATTTATATTTATTGCAAGAGGATTGTTTATATTTCCATGAAGTAACTTTTTAAATTTATTATATATTTTTATGTTGAAACTATTTTAATATTAAGGATTTGCTAATGATGACTAAGACTTTTTTTATGCCATCGGTAAATATGATGGGAGTGGGCTGTCTGATTGAGGCGATAGGTTCGATGAAAGATTACGGTTACAAGAAAGCCTTGATTGTGACTGACCGCATTTTAAATGAAATTGGAATAGTAGCAAAAGTTCAATCTTTGCTGGCTGATGTGGGTATTGAGAGTGCGGTCTACGATGGTACCCATCCGAATCCGACGACGGTTAACGTTTCTGAAGGTTTGGATGTTTTGCGTCAGCATAATAGCGATTGCATTATTTCTTTAGGTGGTGGTTCGCCACATGATTGTGCGAAAGCTATTATGCTGCTGGCAGCTAACGGCGGAGATATTCAAGATTACGTAGGAACTGATCGTTCATCTAAGCCACATTTGCCGTTGATTGCTATTAATACTACTGCGGGAACCGCATCAGAAATGACGCGTTTCTGTGTCATTACTGATGTGGATAGCCATATTAAAATGGTTATTGCGGATAAAAAGATCACACCTATTATGTCCGTGAACGATCCGGAATTGATGGTAGGAATGCCGAAAAGTTTAACCGCAGCGACCGGAATGGATGCAATGGCTCATGCGGTTGAAGCCTATGTCTCTGTTGGGGCTAACCCAATAACGGATGCTTGTGCATTGAAAGCGATCACTATGATTAGCCAATCTCTGCGTCACGCGGTAGAAGATGGGAGTAACATAAAGGCCCGTGAGAACATGGCTTATGCACAATTTTTGGCAGGTATGGCGTTTAATAGCGCATTACTCGGATATGTCCATGCAATGTCTCATCAGTTGGGTGGTTCCTATGATTTACCACACGGTGTATGTAATGCAGTTTTGTTGCCGCACGTTCAAGAATTCAATGCCAAAGGGTCTGCTAGTCGTTTGAAAGACATTGCGGCTGCGATGGGGGTAGATGTAAGAGATATGAATGATCAGCAAGGGGCGGCGGCATGTATTGCTGAAATTCGTAAGTTGTCAAAAGATATTGGCATTCCAGCTGGTTTGGCTGAACTGAATGTCAAACCAGAAGATCTGCCAATGATGGCAACGAATGCCCTGAAAGATATCTGTTGTTTAACTAATCCAGCTCAGGCTACCCATGAAGAAATCGTTGCAATCTTCAAAGCTGCCATGTGATTTGTAAACCCTCATCTCGTGTGGACATAGGTATCTACATATTGTCGAACTGACTCAAAATATTTGCGGCTAACCGGGTCAGTTCCTTTGCTGAGTCTTCTGACAGCAATACTGGCCCGGTTAAGGCTTTCTTCGGTGGTATGTCGGGTAAACTCAGTGGCGAATTTTCTTCAGACACATTCATTTTTCTGTTCTTTCCCGTAGTTGGCGAATGACACAACTGAGATCCAGATTTTGGTCTTGGAGAAGAACCATCAGGTGATACATCAGGTCCGCCGCTTCATTTGTTAGCTCTTCTCTGTTATTAACCGTGGCCGCCAAAGCGGTTTCTACCCCTTCTTCACCGACTTTCTGAGCGATTCGTTTGGTACCGCTGGCATATAATTTTGCGGTGTATGAGTGGTCAGGGTCTGCTGTTTTACGACCAGCCAGCAATTTTTCAAGCTGATAGAGAAACCCCCACTCAGTTTGTGCCGGAGCAAAGCAGCTGTTTGTACCAAAATGGCAGGTGGGGCCGATTGGGTCAGCAAGAGCTAACAGGGCATCATTGTCACAGTCAGGATAGATATTGACCAAATTAAGAAAATGGCCGGAACTTTCACCTTTGGTCCATAGACGCTGTTTGCTACGGGAAAAGAAAGTGATTTTACCCGAATTGATCGTGGTATTAAGTGCTGCTTTGTTCATATAGCCCATCATGAGGACATCACCGGATATTGCATGTTGCACGATAACCGGCATCATATAAGCGACTTTTTCCCAATCCAGTTTTTCGATTTGTTGTTCGGTCAGCAAGTTCTTATCTCCACATTTTGTTGTGTAAGGTACTGTTTCAATTCACCAATATTAATAATATGTTTATGGAATACTGATGCGGCTAGTGCGCCATCAACGTTTGCCTGTTTAAAGGCGTTAAGGAAATGTTCTGGTGCCCCGGCACCACCGGAGGCAATGAGAGGGACATGACAGACGTCGCGTACCTGTTTTAGTTGCGTCAGATCGTAGCCATTGCGGACACCATCCTGGTTCATCATATTCAGCACGATTTCTCCCGCGCCACGGTGTTGTACTTCTTTTACCCAATCGAGGGTTTGCCATTGAGTCGCTGTTGTCCGTTTTTCATTCCCGGTAAACTGATAAACCTGATAGCAGCCGGTGCTTTCATCAAACCAGCTATCAATCCCTACGACGATACATTGAACGCCATAACGATCTGCCAAACGTGTAATTAAAGTTGGGTCAGCAAGTGCAGGGGAGTTGATGGAGATTTTATCTGCCCCAAATGAGAGGATTTTCCCCGCATCTTCGACCGTTTTAATACCACCCGCAACACAGAAAGGGATATCAATCACTTCTGCGACTCTGGCTACCCAACTTTTATCTACCACCCGTCCATCACATGAGGCGGTAATATCGTAGAAAACCAGTTCGTCGGCACCTTCTTTTGCATAGCGTTGAGCCAGTGGAACAATATCACCGATGATTTCGTGGTGACGAAACTGAACACCTTTAACCACTTGCTCATCACGAACATCAAGACAAGGAATTATGCGTTTTGCCAGCATTGAATTGCCTCCGTTAGTGTAAATTTTCCGTCGAGTAATGCACGACCAATAATCACTCCGGCTACACCGCTGGCAGGCAGAGAGGCGATATCATTTAACGTGCCAATACCACCTGAAGCCTGAAACGCAATTTGCGGATAGCATTGGCAAATTTCCCGATATAGTTCGATGTTCGAGCCATTCAGCGTGCCATCGCGGGAGATGTCGGTACACAGTACATATTTCAGTCCCAAAGGCAGATATTGTTCAACAACCTGTTCCAGAGTGACCGCTGAATTCTCCTGCCAGCCGTTGATAGCAACCTGTTTCATTCCTGCGTCATTGATGCGTACATCCAGTGCCAGCACAATGGCTTCTGCACCATAACGTTCAAACCATTGCGTAACTAATGCCGGTTGTTTTATGGCGGTAGAACCAATGACGACCCGGTTGGCCCCTGCATCAAGCAATGTTTTTATATCTTCTTCTGTACGGATGCCGCCACCAACCTGAACAGGCACGGAAACAGCCGAAAGTAACTTGCGCAGTAAAGGAGTCTGGCGGGCTGATGGATCTTTAGCACCAGTCAGATCGACCAGATGGAGCAGTTTTGCTCCCTGTTGAGCATATTGCTGAAAATGGGACAGAGGATCATGTTTATAATCCCGCTGTTGATCATAATTTCCCTGATGTAGCCTTACGACCTGGCCATCAATCAAATCTAATGCTGGTATAATCATTGCGTTTACATCTCCAGAAAATTCTTTAATAGCCTGGCTCCGGCGGCACCGGAACGTTCAGGGTGAAACTGCACCCCAAAGAAGTTATCTTTGGCGATTGCACTGCTGAAAGTATCGCTATATTCAGTTTGAGCGATTGTGTATGTATTCACTGGGATCGCGTAACTATGGACGAAATAAAAATAGCTATTGTCTTTAATGCCGCGGAACAGAGGATACCCGGCTTTTGGCAGAACCTGATTCCAGCCCATATGAGGCAACGGCAGCCCATTGGTAGCCATTTTTTTGACCGGAGAGTCAATAAGTTCAAGCAGGGTGACGTTATCACCTGTGACATGATCGTTTTCTTCGCTGGTGGCGGCGAATAATTGCATGCCAAGACAAATACCTAACACAGGTTGGTTCAGTCTTTTAATTAACGGGATAAGTTCCCGTTGTTTCAGTTGATCCATTGCTGCACCAGCTGTGCCAACGCCGGGCAGAAGTAATTTATCTGCGGCCAGGACCGCTGTGGCATCCAGACTGATTTCAGGTTCATAACCTAATTTTCGGATGGCATAAGTTACCGATGACAGATTGGCGCAGCCAGTATCAAGAATGACGACTTTCATCACAGAACCCCTTTTGAACTTGGCAATGTATCGCCTTCTATCCGAATCGCCTGACGTAGCGTCCGGCCAAAGACTTTGAACAGACTTTCTGCTCTGTGGTGATCATTGCTGCCTTTTGTTTTCAGGTGCAGTGTGCAGGCCATGGCATAAGAGAGCGAGCGGAAGAAATGCTCAACCATTTCGGTACTCAGATCACCCACTCGCTGATATTTGAATTCGGCTTTATATTCAAGATGAGGGCGACCAGAGATATCAAGGGCACAGCGAGCAAGGCATTCATCCATTGGTAACACAAAACCGAAGCGGCAGATGCCCCGTTTATCTCCCAGAGCCAGCTTTAACGCTTCGCCGAGAGCCAAACCGGTATCCTCAACAGTGTGGTGATCATCAATACAGAGGTCGCCTTTAACCTGGACATGCATACGGAAACCACCTTGGGTAGCAATCTGATCCAGCATATGGTCGAAGAATCCGACACCAGTATTGATTTTGCTGCCACCTCCATGATCAAGCCAAACGTCAATATTGATGGAGGTCTCTTTCGTTACTCGCTGAACGTGAGCGTGGCGATCTTTACGGGTGAGTTGTTCACTTATGGTTCGCCAGCCAAAGTTTTCCGGATGGTAACGTAACCCCTGAATCCCCATATTTTCAGCTAGTTGCAGATCTGTTTCCCGGTCACCAATAACATAGCTGTTAGTCGTATCCATCAAGCCTTCCGCCAGATATTTTTCCACTAATTTTATTTTTGGCTTACGGCAATTGCAGTTATCTTCTGGCTTGTGTGGGCAAATTAAAACTTCATCAAAGCTGATCCCTTGAGAACTAAAAATCTGCATCATCAGGTTGTGTGGTGGTTCAAATTGTTCCAATGGAAAGCTATTGGTACCAAGGCCATCCTGATTAGTGATCATAATCAGCCTGAAACCTGATTTTTGCAGGGCAAGCAGAGCAGGAATAACATTAGCTTCCAATGCCAGTTTGTCCAGGCGATCAACCTGAAAATCTGTTAATGGTTCAGTGATCAGCGTGCCATCCCGGTCAATAAAAAGGAATTTCTGGTTCATCAGCGTGTTGTTTCCTTTTGTTGTTCATTTTTAGTGGAAAGGGGGCTGATGGCTGCAACCACCTGCTCACACTCTTTACGGGTGCCTATGGTGATCCGCAGGCACCCATCCAATCCAGGCTGTTTGCGCTGGTCGCGCAGGATAATGCCCTGATGCCATAGTGTCCTGAAAACGGTTTCGGCATCATAGAATTTCACCAGTATATAGTTGGTTTCACTGGGGAATACTTTTTCAACGATGGTCAATTTATTCAGAGCTTGCTGCAAGTAGTCGCGGTTCTCCCTGATTTCAACGACCCGTTTTTGCATAACGGCGATACCTTCTGCTGTCAGTGCCTGTGCTGCAATATTCGCAACAGGAGTGGAAAGCGGATAAGGCGCAATGACTTTTAACAACAGAGTGATGATATCCACAGAGGCGAGAGTAAATCCACAGCGCAAACCCGCTAAAGCAAAAGCTTTCGAGAGGGTTCGCAAAATGACTAAATTCGGATAGTTTTTTAGCCAGCTTGCGATACTATTTTCCGGGCAGAACTCAATATAGGCTTCATCAATAGTGACAATTGCGCGATTAGCTGCCAGTTCCAGAACTTTACGCAGTGAATCAGAGTTAATCGAGTTCCCTGTTGGATTATTAGGGCTACAGATATAGATTAGCTTTACCCGGTCGAGGTTATTTTCGATCGCTTCGATATCCAGTTGCCAATTTTTCAGTGCGGCAATTTTCTTTTGTTCGACCCCGAAAGCTTCCGCGCTGACACTGTACATACCATAAGTCGGAGGGCAGAACAGCACAGCATCTTGTCCAGGTTCACAAAATACACGGATCAGCAGCTCAATGGATTCATCCGCACCACGACAGGCCAGCACCTGCTCAGGTTGTAAACCGGCATAGGCTGCATAACGGCAGATAACTGATGCAGGCTGGCAGTCAGGATAACGGTTCAGTGTCTGCCCGGTGAATTGGAAATCAGGTGCCAATGGGTATTCATTGGCATTCAACCAAACATCGCCATTGCCACCGAGGCGGCGGGCGGACATATAAGGTATTAATTTGCGGATATTTTCTCGTGCTAATAGATTGGCATCAAAAACGTGATTCATGTTCATTCCTTATCATCTGCAATATTTAGTGAAGCCACGCGTAAAGTAACCGCGTTTTTGTGAGCAGTTAGTTGTTCTGCCTGAGCCAGTATTTCAATGGTATGGGATAAGTTCAGTAGCCCTTGTGGAGTTAATTGCTGAATCGTCATACGTTTTAGGAAATCAGCCAAACCAAGGCTGGAATAAGTTGAAGTGTAACCATAGGTTGGTAAGACGTGATTGGTTCCTGAGGCGTAATCTCCCGCAGATTCCGGCGACCAGTCACCAAGGAAAACCGAACCGGCACTGGTGATTTTGTCAACCAGCTGTTCTGGTTGACAAGTTTGAATAATCAGGTGTTCAGGGCCATAGCGGTTACTGATTTCCATACACTGTTGCAGGTTTTTTGTCACAATAATGCGGCTGTGTTCCAGTGCTTTGGCGGCAATCTGTTTTCGGGGGAGCAGGGTAAGCTGTTTTTCGATTTCTGCTATAACTTTTTTGGCTAGATTCTCATTAGGCGTGACCAATATGACTTGTGAATCCGGGCCATGTTCTGCTTGTGAGAGTAAATCGGCGGCAGCAAATACAGGATTTGCACCCTCATCAGCAATAATAAGCACTTCCGATGGGCCGGCAGGCATATCAATAGCGGCACCATCCATTCGCTGACTAATTTGTCTTTTGGCCTCAGTGACATAAGCGTTACCTGGACCAAAAACCTTATCTATTTTGGGTACGGATTCTGTTCCGAATGCCATAGCGGCAATGGCCTGCGCTCCGCCAATCTGGAATATTTCCGTCATTCCGCACAATTTGGCTGCATAGAGAATTTCATCGGCAATAGGGGGTGGAGAACAAAGTACCACTTTACGGCAACCCGCTATTTTGGCAGGCGTTCCGAGCATCAAAACGGTAGAAGGTAATGGCGCAGAACCACCGGGGATATACAGCCCGACAGAATCAATGGGGAGTGTTATTTGTCGGCAATGGACTCCAGGCTGAGTTTCCACTTTTATCTCCACAGGTTTCTGAGCTTCGTGGAAAATACGGATATTATTCATTGCTTGCTGCATTGCCTGTTTAATTTCATTATTCAGGCGGATCTCTGCGGCTTCTATCTCTTCCGACGAGATACGGATATTTTCAATCACGGTTTTGTCGAAACGCTGGCTGAGTTCCCGCAGGGTATTATCACCATCCGTTTTGACTGCATTCAGAATTTGTTCCACTGTGCGGGAAATTTCTTCTGAAGCCGCGACAGCAGGGCGTGTCAGCAAAGCGTTTTGCTGTTCAGCATTACATTCCTGCCAACGAATCAAGGTTTCGAAACGGGTAGTCATCTTGTTTACTCCATCATTTTTTCAATCGGCAAAACTAAAATAGAACTGGCACCAAGAGATTTAAGTTTCTCCATCGTTTCCCAAAACAGGGTTTCACTGCTCACCATGTGCATGGCAACGCGGCTCTGATCACCCGCCAGCGGTAAGATAGTTGGACGTTCTGCGCCCGGTAGCAGAGAAATGACCTCTTCGAGTCTTTCGCTTGGTGCGTGCAACATGATGTACTTGGATTCACGAGCCTGAATCACCCCTTGAATACGGGTCATTAACTTATCAATCAGTTGCTGTTTTTCGGCGGGCATTTCGCCATCACGTTGGATAAGACAAGCTTTTGAACGGTAGATGACTTCTACTTCCCGCAGGCCATTTGCTTCCAGAGTTGCACCGGTTGAAACCAGATCACAGATGGCATCTGCCAAACCGGCCCGGGGCGCAACTTCTACTGAGCCATTTAGCAGACAGGATTTAAAGTGGATTTTTTTCTGATCAAGATAACGTTTTAGCAGGTGAGGGTAAGAGGTTGCGATACGGGCATCTTGCAGACATTCGATGCCGGTATAGTTGTAATCCAGAGGTGCGGCCAGTGAAAGACGACAAGCGCCGAAATCAAGACGGCGTAAAGTGAAATAACGTGGATCTTCTCCCTGAGCACGACGATTTAACAGCTCTTCTTCCAGCACATTTTCACCAATAATGCCCAGATCAACGACGCCATCCATAACCAGCCCAGGGATATCGTCATCACGTACCCGCAGGATATCAATTGGCATATTCTCCGCGAATGCAATCAGACGTTGTTGTTGCAGATTGATTTTAATCCCGCAGCGGGCCAGTAACTCTCGTGAATCTTCGCTTAATCGGCCTGATTTTTGCATCGCTATACGTAAACGTGATTTATCTAACATTTTTATCCCTATTTAAAATTGGACACATAAAAAAACCCCCGGAAGGATTCTTCCGAGGGTTTTGTATTGCATTCATGCCACCGGAAGACCCGCTAAACGTCTTCCAGTACACAACCGCCTGAAAGACTAATCAGGATGATGGTGATGATAATGGTTGAATTGAATGCGGATCATAATGGCTTCTCTTTTTCTATATTGATTATTTCTATTATTTACCATTTGCTGCTGGTTGCTTTGGTTGGCTAACCCGCAGTGATTAAATTTTCTGCTTGCTATTCAACCTATACGATTTGACAGGCTAAAAGCAATCTATTTTTTTAGCGATAAATTTATATTGCAATAATATCTTGTTTTTACTTGAGATATTGTTTTCCATAAGAAAAATACAGTATTAATAATAACAGTGGCTTAATGTTCAGATTGTCAGCATAATCAAGATAATATCAGGCAAAAGAAGGGGTGATGATGAAAAAAGTTTCCATTATCGGTCTGGGTTGGTTGGGGATGCCATTAGCCAAGGCATTGAGCCGTAGTGGTATGCAGGTTGTTGGCAGTAAAACGACGTCAGATGGTGTAGAGGCTGCGCGTATGTCTGGCATCGAATGCTATTTGTTACAACTGGAACCCCAGATTAATTGTGCGCTTGATGATTTGGAACAGTTGATGGTGGCCGATGTGCTGATTATCACTTTACCGACAAGCCACACTGCGGGGGGCAGTTATAACTATGTTAGGGCAGTTCAGTTAATTGTCGATACTGCCCTATCATATTCTGTACCAAGGATTATTTTCACCAGTTCTACTTCTGTTTATGGTTTTGTTGCCGGTAACCTGAATGAAGATGCTCCTTTTTGCCCTGAAACACCTTCGGCTCAGGCATTGGTTGAATTAGAGAATTGGTTGCATAAACTGCCAAATATTTCCGTTGATATTTTGCGTTTGGCTGGGTTGGTGGGGAGTGGCCGTCATGCTGGGCGTTTTCTGGCGGGGAAAAAGGAAGTCAAAGGAGGAGATCAGCCGGTAAATCTGGTTCATCAGGATGATGTTATTTCCGCCATTAATTTGTTAATTCAGCGGACTGAAGGTGGTCATATCTATAATTTATGTGCGCCTGTTCATCCAATCAAAGCTGAGTTTTACCCTAAAGCCAGCAATCAGCTTGACTTAATTCCACCTGAGTTTGCCAGAGAAGGAACTCAGGTGGAGAGTAGGATTGTTGATGGCAGCCGTATTTGTAAGCAGTTAGGGTTTGAGTATCAATATCCAGATCCCAGATGGATGCCAATGAGCTGATTTTTATCAATTTAATTCAATCATGACGATTTCTTTGAACGCGGGTCTTGCTGCCATCAGTTGGTACCAGCGTTCAATATTTGGCAGAGATGGACGTTGGATGGGAGCATTAAGCCAAGGATAAATCATGGGGCCGAATGCAATATCAGCTATGCCAAATTTGTCTCCGGAAAGAAATTCTTGTTCTGCCAAGGTGTTGTCTACTATTTTCATCAGTTTTGCGATTTCAGTCAGTGTTTGTTCTATCTGTTTTTGATCCCGTTCGGCTTCAGGTGTGCGAATAAAACCTAACACTAGCTGTCTGATACAGGGAAATAAATGTGAACCGACCCAATCCATCCATTTATCTGCATTCGCTCTTTCTTGCAGATCTTGTGGATAAAGTACCTGTTCACCAAATTTCGCCGCAAGATAACGGACAATGGCGTTAGATTCCCACAGGATAAAATCACCTTCTTGTAAACAGGGAATTTGTCCATTTGGGTTCATTTTCAGATATTGCGGGTCATCCAGTTTGCTAAATTTACCGCCAACGTCTATCTGGTGGTACGGCACATTCAGCTCTTTCAGGCACCAGAGCACTTTCTTTACATTGGAAGAGTTTTTACGGCCCCAAACGGTCAGCATGGGTTTCTCCTTGTATCCAGGGGGATTAAACAGTCACTTAAATTAAAACTAATGGTAAGAACAATCTTTGCACTATTACATTGGTTTCTTGTCATACAACATCTTATATTAATAGAAATCTGACATTTTTCTTGTAAGTAAAAGGGAGAAGGGTGATGAAGAACAGTTTGGCTATGACGATGAAGTGTGTTACTGCGGTGCTGTCAGCTATATTAGTCGTAAATACTAGTGCTTATGCATCGGATGAACCTGTTGTTCCTCCGGTGGAGGCTAAAGCTTATGTGTTGATGGATTATGCTAGCGGTAAAATTCTGGCTTCTGGTAATCCTGATGAGCAGCTTGATCCAGCCAGTCTGACAAAAATTATGACCAGCTATGTGGTCGGTCAGGCGATAAAAGCCGGAAAAATCACACTGGAAGATATGGTTACGGTAGGAAAGGATGCCTGGGCGACGGGTAATCCGATACTGAAAGGTTCTTCTCTGATGTTTCTTAAACCCGGTGACAGGGTAAAAGTGATCGATCTGAATCGAGGCGTTGTTATTCAGTCTGGTAATGATGCCAGCATTGCTTTAGCTGATCATGTGGCAGGTAGTCAGGATGCATTTGTCAGTCTGATGAATAATTATGCAAAGGCACTTGGGTTGACTAATACCCATTTTCGTACTGTTCATGGATTGGATGCTGAAGGTCAATTCAGTACCGCTCATGATATGGCGGTGTTGAGTCAAGCAATGATCCGTGATGTTCCTGATGAGTACGCCCTTCATAAAGAGAAAGAGTTCACCTTTAATAACATCCGACAGCCTAACCGTAACCGGTTGTTGTGGAATAAGAATATGAATGTGGATGGTGTAAAAACAGGCTATACCAGCGGCGCTGGTCATAATTTGGTTGCTTCAGCGACAGAGGGGCCAATGCGGCTTATTTCCGTTGTGCTGGGTGCGCCAAGTGATCGGGTTCGTTTCGCTGAAAGCGAAAAATTACTCTTATGGGGATTCCGTTTTTATGAAACGGTGACACCAATTAAAGCCAGTGAACCGTTTGTTTCAGAAAAGGTTTGGTATGGTGATCGCTCAGATGTTGCTCTTGGGGTGGAAAAAGACGCAGCGATCACGATTCCTCGTGGTCAGTTGAAAAATCTGAAAGCCAGTTACACGTTGAATCAAACACCATTGGAAGCGCCTTTGACAAAAAACCAGGTTGTCGGTGTTATTAATTTCCAATTAGGCGATAAAGTCATTGAGCAGCGACCTTTAGTTGTTAAAGACGCTGTTGAGAAAGGGGGTTTTTTCAGCCGTATTTGGGATTTGGTTGTCATGAAAGTTAGCGGTTGGTTTAGTGCTATTTTTGGTTGATTTAATTTAAGTGTATGATTTATATGGGAAGGTGAGTTCGATCGTCAACATGCAGCAGATATATCCTTCCTGGTTAGTTCAGGGCGCGGCATTTTTGCCGCGCACATTTTACATTTATTTATCTTTTTCCAGAGAGCAATGCTCGCTGCTTTTTACAAAAGAACCGTTATATCGGCCTTTGAATAATAAAACTCCATTAGGCTTCTCTTTCCAGTAAGCCCATAATTCAACTTCAGTTTTAACATGATGACCAATATTCTGATATCGAATATGCGTAGGTGATAAACCGCGATAATCGTGGGTTGATGTTCCTTCATATCTGAGTTCATAACTATCAGCAAATTCAGTCAAATCGCCACTTCTGAATAGAATACATGTCGCTACATCATGGAGCTCTACCCATCCATTAAGCGGTTTATTTTCACCTTCAGTATCTTTTTCAAAGACTGTGACATTTTTGCCAGTTTCAGTTTTACCAAATACGTGCAATTTCCCAGCCTCAAGAGCACGCAATAGTGATATTGAATTTCTCTGTGGATCTATAATCAAGCCGCCATATTCAACTCCATTGACACTGGCTATGTAATTGGAAAAACGGCTAACGTTGCCTCCTTCGAAAATGACCAGTGGTTCATGAGGATTTGAAGTATCAAGTTCACCGGCAAAAGGTCGGATGGCATCACCATCAGAAAAAATTTTCTCGCTTTCTCCGGTGCCAATAGCACCATATATTTCTATTTTACTGTTCCATGCAACTTCATCTTTTTCTAAGGGAATAATAATAATATTCTCAGAAACTAATATCGGTGGGGATTGGTGAGTAATTCCTTCAAAAATGACGTCGTAAACATCAAAAAATTCAACACTGCCTTCAACGAATTTGACGGCTCTGTGCCATGCTCCATCATAGAAATGATCTGTTGCATAACCTGAAGATGGTTTTTTAATGCGTTGATTTTCTTTTGACATGTAATCACCTATTATTATAAAGGGTAATAAACAAAAGGAAAATAGATACTCATGCACTAAAAATAGTAGTAAGTATTATTGATGTTTGTCAAGAAAACAGATTTAAATTTTTTTATTCTTTTATAGATGGAGTCAGATGTGAAATTAATTATTAATAAATTAAAATATCTGAGTTGTAAAATAGATCTAATGAAATTACAGTAATATACTGTTGTTAGCGTTATTAAATATATGGTGAATAAATATATTGGAATTAGTTTGTTATCTGTTATTGTTTTTATTTTACATAATATTTAAATTAAGTAAATGTTGAACTAAGAAATTAAAATTGTCATTATTGAAAAATAAGGCATTATTTATTACGATGAATTTTAAGAAATAATGACAGAACAGGCAGAACGTTGATCTCTCGGTTCTGCCTGGAGAAAGGAGTATTTGGTAACAAATTTCTTTTGGCTTTGAATAAATATAAATCTTATTCTACCAGAGAAATACTGCGCCAAATATTATTGTAACAATGTGGTATTTGGTGCAGTTACTTATTGGCTTATAACTTTATATTAAGCCAGTAATGTTGCGTTGTAGATATAATTGTAACCACCAGGAGAAACAACTGATGAAGAGGTTATATTTACACGTTTGTTATTGCTGCAAGCGTTCAGAAGAAGATGGTACAGTGCTACGCCTCTGTAGTCTTGAGTATTCCACCATAAGATGTAGTTAAATTTACCGTTAGGGAATTGCATAGTCACAGTAACCTGCAATTGGTTTTGATCAGGTGCCGCTTGAACAGAAGTTACAGTACCAACAGCGAAATAGTAATTAGGAGCTTGATCAGTTTTATTTTCTGTTACCACTTCACCAGTTGCAGAAGGATGTGCAAAGTTCATTGTATTAATCCTATAGTTTAATGTAGTTGAAAAATAAATTCTTATTACTCAAATGTGCAGACCAATAATTTGGCCGCCGAAGAAATATAAGGTAATTGGTAATTGTGATCTATATTAAAAGTTTATCCGTGTTATATAATTATTGATGCAGTTAAAATGTCGCCAATAATATATTTCCTCTAAAGGGTTAGAGTTATAATAATCAAAGGTATAACGATAATCAAAAAATAACATTGATATTTATTTCTGTTTCTTTGAAAGGATAAAGTTAATAATCCATTTTAAATATAATGCGATTGGTGTAGGATATTATTGTTAATAATTACAATATAAAAATATTGTTTGTATAATTATATTTCGTAATGAAATATTAACGGCGCATAAAAATGAAAATGTTATACTATGTTGTTTGCAAAGCTTTATTTGATGATGTGTGTTATTTTTCAGGTGGTTTTTGATGGGTATTATTTTGTTGTGAAATTAGAAAGAATTAAAATTTGAGTAATTATTTTTTAATTTTCTGTTCGGAAGATATATAGTAAGATGAATTAATATTAATTTAATGATAAATTTTCGCTTCTCTATTAAATAGCGTTAAATATAACAATGGCAGGCAGAACGTTAATATTACGTTCTGCCTTGAATTTGATAGAATACGCCTTTGTAAAATCGGCATTATTCTACCTGGAAAATGTTGTGCTAAATATCCTATTGCAACAGTATTGTATTTTGCGATTCATTAAATCGCTTCAATCAGATCGATTTTCTATTAGGAATTATTATTTAGCCCAAGCATTTAACAACAAACGATCATTTTACATGGAGATTTCTACGCAATTAATATAATCGCAGCCGAGAGGTCCGACTTTTCCTACAATTCCTATCTTCACATCTTTCTTAGCGCAAAGAGCTTCCATAAGAACCTTATAAATAGCCATGCCTCTATTGTCCATAAGATTCCATTTCAACAGCATTTCTTCAGATACGCCACCATGGAATAATACTGTCACCATAACTTGCATAGCTTTATCTGGCATAACTCTCATGCAAATGATTTTACAGCCGCGTAAGAGCATATCGTCTACCATATCTTTATCTTTGATTAAAGAAGGATGCATGTCGTTAATCATAATATAAACTCCAAAATATAATCTAATGAATTGATAAATTAACTTATATTGTCCCAAAGTAAAGAACGAGAAGATGTTCTCTTGGGAAATATAAGGTGGTTGGTACTTCTACTATAAAAGCAATCTACATAAGAAATTTTTTTAGCACTAAAAATATAGGACAGTTAATGGTTTTAATTGGCATATAACATTTTGTCTAACACATATAACTATAGGTGCCATTTAGATGTTGTCAAATAAATTTCAAAAAATAATGTAATTAATTGATATGCAGAGTTATCTTCTTAAAAGATTAGAGAATATATTGTCAATGATAAAAATATAAAATAATTGTTATTTTCTACATTGTGTATAATTAGACGAAATTAAAATATTATTGATAATGTATTTGTTTGGAATGATTAGTTTGGTAATTAAAAATACAGATTATATTTTTAATTATTGTAAGTAAATATAGTTACTTTATTTGTTTGAAATTTATGTAAATATTGATGTAAATGAGATGTCGTATGTTTTTTTTACAAAAAATCCTTTTCTTTGTGAATTGTTCGTCTATTCTTAAAAAAACTTATTAGCGTATAAAATAGAGATATGATTAACTATTTCAATATTAAGGCTAAACGATTTTAGGTTATTTTTATATTTATCAAATAATTAATATTCTTAAGAATGAAATAATTATCATTCATCATTTTTTGGATAGGACAGTGGGTTGTTTGTTTTTGGGAGATAATTGATACATTTATTTAACACTTTTGCAGTAATACATTTGGGGGTAATAATAATACAGATCAGGAGGTTGTAAATTTTAATAACAATATATAGTTAAATTTTTGTTAATGTAATAATTATCGTTTTTTTAATGGGCGTATGTGCCCACTATTCTGTGATGAAAAGGTGGTTATATGTCATATCTTGATCCGCTAGAGCTTTCTATCCGTTTCGGAAATCGCAATAATTTGGGCGCTGATAAGCGATGGACAGATAAACCCGATCCTCTCCGTACTCTTAACCAAGAGCAATTCACTTACATTTATGAGGATAGCCTGCATTTTCTTTACGGTCGATATAGATTCAATTCAAGTAATGGACACGACAATATTTTGACGGATATGCAGGTATCGAAAATCAATACGGGAAAATATATTGATCAGTATGGTCACGATGAACAGTTTGAGGTTCTTGGCCTCCTTGGTGGCATGGGAACGTTTCCTTTGCATTCAATATTCGGTACGTTCAGAACAGAAGAAATAGATCTGGTTAGTTACTATTTTTATATTGCATATGTATTGACGGGTAGTTATTCAGTTCAAAATCGTTATTTTTACCAGGGTTATCCAATGGGGCCTAATAAAGATGAGGGATTGGATTACCTTCTTTCATGGAATGCCGTTGATATCATTCCACCACCGCATAAGCCTGGTTTACCGCGATATTTCCCTTTGATTAATGGTTATATTCTTTTCCCTTCAGCGACTAAGGCTGTGGTCATCTCGAATATTCCCACTGGTGCCAAGTTTATCCGCTTGGAGGAAACCGGAAATAGATTTCCTTTTACTGGAGAAGTTGTCACCAAGACGCCTTATATTTTAACAGATAAGTTGCGGCAACAATGGGAAGAGGAGGAACAGCAAGGGGTACCGATAGAAGAGCGCGGACATTTTGACGAAGATGACCTATGGCAATACGATGAACAAAAAGGAGATTGGGTGAAGTGGGAGGTATAGCTTAAATTTTTCCGTTAGCTGATCCAGGTGTTCTGATACTGAGAGTCAGAGGCCCATGTCATTATTCGGTTGCTGCCCGTAGAAGAGAGCAGCAACCGGGTGTTTATTATGCAAATAGCGAGTAAAGGACGGCGGAGATAGCAACCAGCCCCATGAAGAAGATAAATATGTTGCTCAGTTTGCCGCTATATTTGCGCATAGCAGGTACTTTACGGATTGCATACATTGGCATAATGAACAGCAACATTGCGATAACCGGGCCACCCAATCTTTCGATCATTTCCAGGATACTTGGGTTCAGGGTAGCCACTATCCATGTGGTTACTAACATGAAAATGGACGTGATACGATTCAGCTTTTTAGGCTCAATGGTTTTGCCCTGGTCGCGCAGTGTCTTAACAACCATACCGTTAAAACCTTCACGAGCCCCCAAATAATGACCAAGGAAAGACTTGGTAATTGCGATGAATGCAATAAACGGAGCAATGTAGGCAATCACTGGTGTATTAAAGTGATTAGCCAGATAAGACAGAATAGAAATATTTTGTGCTTTGGCTTCTGCCAGGTTCTCTGAAGACAGACTCAATACGCAACTGAATACGAAGAACATGACGGTCGCAACCATCATGATGTGCGCGTATGCCAGAATGCGGGAGCATTTTTTCTCAGCGTTTTCGCCATACTCTCCACGTTTTGCTACCGCGAACGCGGAGATGATTGGTGAGTGATTGAAGGAGAACACCATGACTGGAATCGCTAGCCACAGAGTAATCAGCAGTCCATGGCTTGCACCCGCGGTAGAAACAGTGATGTTTTCGAAGATAGCGGTGTTCCAGTTAGGGATCAGGTAAAACGCCAATAGCATCAAAACTGCAGCAAATGGGAATACCAGTACGCTCATCGCCTTAACGATAGCTTGTTCACCGAAACGAACGATGCTCATTATACCGACAATTAAGATCAGAGCCAGCAAGGCACGAGGTGGTGAGGGCAGATGTAATTGATGAACAATAAAACTGTCTACGGTGTTGGTAATCGCAACACTGTAAACCAGCAGAATCGGATAGATAGCGAAAAAGTAGAGCAGGGTGATCAATTTACCTGCCAAGTTGCCAAAGTGTTCTTCTACCACCTCGGTAATATCTTCACCTGGATTCTTGCCGGACAGAACGAAACGACACATTCCTCGGTGAGCAAAGAATGTCATTGGGAAAGCCAGTAGTGCCATCACCAGCAGTGGCAGCAGACCACCAATACCTGCGTTGATGGGTAGAAACAGCACACCAGCACCAATCGCGGTACCATATAAGCCAAGCATCCATACTGTATCTGATTTACGCCAGGTTTTATAATCGCTTGGGCTGGTAGCCGGGGAAGCGATCGTACCTGTTTGAGTCATATCCATAGTTATCTCCGAGAATAACGCGGTAAATTAAAAAACAAAACTACAATGCCGCAGGCATGTAAATGCGTGTGGTCTAACTCTTTCTTTATAAATATAATTTCTTTAAATATCTCTGGTTTTTATTTAAACGTTTTTATTACCACATTAACATCTTGGTCGAAAATTAGACTTTAAATTAGTCAGCCAGAATTTTCGCTTTACTTTCTCTTTTGAAAGAAAGTTTGGGAATGTTAAAGCTAAAATTTTGATTTCGGCAAGATAGCGATTTTTAGTGAATAGTACTGTGATCATCATCTCAAATGCGTAATATATCCCGAAAAGTCATCATGTTACGAAATTTAATGTAATTGTTACCTGAATATTGCCAATTTTAATAAGGTCAAATTATAACCTCAATTTATCTATTACTCAACTCTCATTATTCTCTTATGTTTTTGCTATTTTCTATCTTGTGTTTACATATTAATAAATGCAAGCGACAAATAGAAGTAATAGTTAATAAATTGATAAATATCAATTCGTTACCAGATATGAAAATAGGTATATCTTGTGTGATGTTTGTATCTTTGTGAAAAATATATATAAAATAAGAATATCAGATTGATAGCATCAATAATATGCATGAAATATGTACTATTCATTCTTTGATCAGGTTTTAATAATCTCTTTCGTTATGTATTTATTTACATAGTGATTTGTACAGATTTTCTTGATTTATGGAAAGAGTTGAGCTGAGTTTAAAGGCAAATAAATGTTAAATAGAATGTGGGATATTATCCTGTTGTTTAACTAATGTTCATTTTTGCGTATGAAATTAGCCAATAATTTCTAATAAAAAGATTTTGATTAAGACGGAAATCTGCTTATCTGGGATAATTAAGTTGCATGTATATTGTCTGTTGAAAACACGGTACTGGCATAAAAACCTGCACTTTTGTGAGCCTGGGTTTTTATTGGCAGTGTGTTGCTAGCTTTTTATCCAACCTTTCCGGATAGGAAAAGAGCAGCTGCGCTGATACAGGCTGTGTAATTTTTTTTGCAAATTTTCGCCGAACAGAGTCCATACCATTTGTGTAAAAGCACACCCCATCAGGCTGACGAGAAATGCCCCAACCATATCCATCGGCCAATGAACGCCTAAATAGACTCTGGCCCATGCGATAGCCAGTGCAGTTGTCATCAGACCTAGGCTAGGTAAGATTCTGTACCAGAACAGAAAGGATAAAGCGAAAGTGAAGACAATTGTCCCATGATCACTTGGGAATGAGGTTGTTGGCGCGTGGAGAAGAAAATTGTAACCAAAACCTTCGACGAAAGGGCGATCGTGAGGACAGAGTAAACCGATACAGTATGAGGCTAGCATCGCAAAACAGGAAGACATGGTGGTTTTACTGACGATAATCCGATGATGGGGAAGAGCGCGCTCTGAACCCCAAAACCAGAAACCAGCCAATGTCAGAGGGAAAATAAGAACCAGGTATTTCGCAATGAAAATAGCCGTTGCAATCATGACAGGTGATGATTCAGGCGTAGCATTGAAAAAAGTAAACAGATTATGGTTCATTTGCTCTAACAAATCGGGCCTCACATATGGTCATTTATTTATGTACATCACGACAGCTGGACGCAAGAGAGTAAAATTGCTTGGCTTGTGAGTAAAGAATAATTGTCTTGATTATGTGTGTTATTTATTTTTGGTTTATATTTCCATCAAGAAAATATCAGGTGGTAATAATGATAAAAAATCATCAATTTATTGATATATATAAGATTATACTCTGGTTTGGCCCTGTGATAGTACTCATGCCTGATAGCTTGAGCATCAGTAGAATGGTGATGTGTTGATGAAGGTCATATTTTTCAGGCAATAAAAAAACCCGATAGTCTTGAACCAAAATGGATGAACTATCGGGTTCCTCAATATGGGGATATCAAAGAAAAGCAGTGGCATTAAGTCAGACTACGATTTGGCAGAAAAGTTCTTCGTGATTAAGAAAAAAAGACAAATTTTTTTTCGATTTGATGAAAATGACATTTTTTGCACAAGTCAACCTGGTCAATGGTTATTAATAATCCCGCGTTATTTTTACAGCAACAAAGTAAAGCGTGAAGTTTGATTATTGCAACAGTTGGTGTTTTTTTACATACGCTTCGAAATCTGTGCAACCACCGATATGTTTTTCATCAACAAAAATCTGTGGAACAGTTTCTACGGGTTTGCCGACTGTTTTTTCCAGATCCGCTTTAGTGATGCCTTCTGCGTGAATATCAACATAACGGAAGTCAAAGTCATCACGTTGTTCTTTCAGTCGTTCAGCCAGTTCTTTTGCGTGGACACAGTATGGGCAGCCAGGACGGCCGAAAATCACAGTAAACATATAAACTCCTTTTGGTTATCTTAAAATAGTGTTGTTTGCTGTATTGCTCATGTTCGTTTATCGCTACTATGCCTGTATAGATGAGCAAAAAAAAGCAGGAATTGCCTTTTGTTTTAATTAATCATACCAATTTTGGCTGCGGGCTTTCGGTAGTATAATGCAATACAATGTCGTCAGTGAGGGTGCAATGAAGAGTCATAAAGACCGTATGAGTTCATTGGTAGATATGCCAAAACAGGTTATCTTGCTGGAAATTATCGGCATCGGGTGGCTGATACTGGCATATTTGACTGTTAATGATATTGTCATCTTAACGGATCTACTAATGACGCCAGTAGCGCATATTGTTATGATTTTCGTTGGTATTGGTTGTTTGGTTCCTGCTGCGGTCAACATTATCTGGCGTGCAGTATATTGCCTCTCTTTTTTGGGAATCGATGATAAAAAAGAGAGCAAAAATAAGACAAAGGGGAGCGATAACGGTAAAGAAAAATAATTTATCAGCTATTGGTGATAGCGCGATAAAGAATTATTTCGTAAGCTATAGCGCTTTTTCATTTTCCGTTGTATGGGGTTGTTAGATGGGTTCACTTGTCATTCCTGACTTATCAGTATTGCGTGAGTGGTTGGATCAGCTCAAAATTTCCTACTTTGAGTGCGATTCATGCCTGGCATTGCATCTACCTCATATGCAGAATATTGATGGTTTATTCGATGCTAAAATTGATCTGTTGGACAATGTAATTTTGTTCTCTGCTTTGGCTGAGGTGAAGCCAACAGCAATTATTCCTCTGATGGCTAATCTAAGTCAGATTAACTCGAGTTCGCTGACGATTAAGGCTTTTCTTGATATTCAGGATGAAAACTTACCGAAGTTAGTGGTATGTCAATCTTTCCTTGTTTCAGCCGGGCTGACTTTTTCCCAATTTTCTCATTTTTTGCAGCAGAGCGAAGAACAGGTTGCGGGTGTGATTTTTGAAATTCACAGTAATAATTTGTTGTATATTAACAGTGATATCGAAATCGAGGGTGAGATTGAAGAGGAAGAAGAGTCACAGACTTCCGTTAAAACACCGACTTTTACTTTGCACTAATATTTCCAACACGGTCATTCAACAATGCAATGTACGCAGTATTCCGCTGGGCATTGTCACTCCTGTCAGTGGCTCGAAAAACCCTATTTTCAGCAGTTAGAAGATAAGCAGCAGAATTTAAAACAGTTATTTTGCCAAACCATCGTGAATCAATGGTTGCCTCCGATTGCCAGTCAACAAAACGCCTTTCGTAATAAAGCTAAAATGGTCGTCAGTGGCAGTGTAGAGCGTCCATTGCTGGGCATGTTGCATCGCGATGGGATTGCTGTTGATCTGTGTAACTGTCCTCTCTATCCAGCGCATTTTCAGCCTGTATTTGATGTCGTTAAATCTTTCATTGCTTGTGCTGGATTGACGCCATATAACGTTGCCCGTAAACGGGGTGAGCTGAAATACCTGTTACTGACGGAAAGCCGTCATAGCGGTGAAATGATGCTGCGTTTTGTACTGCGTTCTGAAACGAAAATTGCTCAACTGGAACGTGCTTTGCCCCGGTTGTGGGAGCAATTGCCACAGCTTAAGGTTATCTCTGCCAATATTCAGCCAATCCATATGGCGATCCTGGAAGGTGAAAAGGAGATCCTGTTTACTGAGCAAAAAGCACTAAAAGAAGAATTTAATGGCGTTCCTCTTTATATTCGGCCACGCAGTTTTTTCCAGACTAACCCGGAAATTGCTTCTGAGTTGTATGCGACGGCAGGGCGTTGGGTTCGTGAACTGAAAATCAGCAGTATGTGGGATCTGTTCTGTGGCGTTGGTGGTTTTGGCCTTCATTGTGCGGGTAAAAATACCCGTTTAACTGGAATTGAAATCAGCTCTGAAGCGATTGATTGTGCCGCTGATTCGGCCAAAACATTGGGTTTGGAAAACATTGAGTTCCAGGCTTTGGATTCAACGCACTTTGCTGTAGCAAAAGATCACATTCCTCAATTGGTTCTGGTCAATCCACCTCGTCGGGGAATTGGTAAAGAGCTGTGTGATTATCTCAGTAGAATGGCACCGGATTATATTCTTTATTCAAGCTGCAATGCTCAGACAATGGCGAAAGATATCAGTGAGTTGGTCAACTACCGTGTGGAAAAAACGCAGTTGTTTGATATGTTCCCTCATACTGAGCATTACGAAGTGTTGACGTTATTGGTGTTAAATCAAAACTGAATGATAGACGTGCCTGGGATTCCGGTAGGAACGCCTATCCCTTTTAATTACGATGCTCAAAAGCCAGCGCGCGGCGTTCAATCATCCGCATCAGCAAAGTCAGGATACCGTTAACACACAGATAAATCATACCTGCGGCAACAAAAACCATCACATCATAATTACGGCCAAACAGAAGCTGACTGTATCCCATTACCTCCAGCAAAGTTATCGTACTTGCAAGAGAAGTACTCTTGAAAATCAACACAACTTCGTTGGAATAGGAAGACAACGCCCGTTTGAAGGCATATGGCAGCAGGATCCGCATGGATTGCGCTTTAGACATTCCCAGCGCCTGACAGGATTGCCACTGACCTACGGGAATGGCTTTTACTGCGCCGTAGAATAGCAGCGTAGAATAGGCTGCACTGTTGAGCGCCAGTGTTACCATTGCACACAGCCAGGGTTCAGACAGTAAATGCCAAAGCCACGGATACTCTTTTAACGATGGAAATTGCCCAGGCCCGTAATAAACCAGAAAGAACTGCACCAGTAAAGGCGTACCAGTAAACAGAGTAATGTAGGTTTTTACCAGCTGTGTCAGTACCGGTAATTTGATGGTCAGAACCATAGTGAACAGCACGGACATTATGAAAGCGGTAAAAAGAGCCGCAACGGTCAGGCTCAGACTGGTTTGCAGCCCTGACAGAATTTGTTGAATATACTCAAGCATCAGGAAGCACTCCGATCAAAGCGTGTGGTATGCATCTCAATTTTCTTCAGAATAAACTGACTGATCAGGGTGATAATCAGATAGATAAGCGCCACGATCATATACCAGGTAAAGGGCTCCTGAGTTCGTGTCGCAATACTTTTGGTTTGCAGCATCAGATCATTAACACTGATAAGCGATACCAATGCGGTGTCTTTCAGTAAAACCAGCCATTGGTTACCGAGCCCTGGCAGAGCATGTCGCCACATCTGAGGCATTATCAGGCGGAAAAATATTTCAGTGCGGCCGAGACCTAATGCCTGACCCGCTTCCCATTGGCCGGCAGGAATGGCTTTTATCGCGCCCCGAAGTGTCTGGGATGCATAGGCAGAGTAGAGCAGGGAAAGCGCAATGACACCACAAAGGAATGGGCTGACATAAAAATCCTGAATATCTATCTGAATTCTGGGATGCCAGAAGATAAGATAAACATCAAAGCCGTCCGCCAGTGTCATCAGAAGTTGTGATGCGCCGAAGTAGACGAACAGCACTACTAAAATTTCGGGCAATCCCCGGAAAAGGGTGACCCAGCAGGTGCCGAGCATGGCAAAAGGTTTCCATCGCGCGGATTCCCAGGCAGCAAATAGCATGGCTAAAATCAGACCTAGAACTAACGCAGAAACGGCAAGGCCGACGGTGATGCCGGCGGCACTTGCTAGAGATTGAAATTCATTCATTGAGATTCAGTTATTATTCAAACCATTTTTTATAGATGATGTCATAAGTGCCATCTCGTTTGATTTCAGCCAGTGCTTTGTTCAGTTTATCCTGTAGCTCTTTGTTGCCTTTACGCACTGCAATCCCTAAACCGATACCAAAGTAATTTTTGTCAGTGACTTTATTACCCACAGTACTTAGGTTTTCATTTTTTTTCAGCCACTCGTTGACAACGGCGGTGTCACCGAAGACAGCTTCCAGACGGCCATTTTTCAGATCCAGAATGGCATTCTGATAGCTGTCATAGGGAACGGTTTTAATCTCTTTTCGTTGTTCCATCAGGTACTTTTGGTGAGTTGTACCATTCTGGATACCCACTTGTTTGCCTTTCAGTTCAGCGATGCTGGAAACCTTGTCTTTAACTGTGATAAATATCGCTGAGTTATCGTAATAAGTGTCAGTAAAATCAACCTGTTTCTGGCGTTCAGGGGTGATATCCATACCTGCCACTAAAGCGTCGAAGCGACGGAATTTCAGGCTTGGGATCAGGCTGTCAAATGATTGGTTAGTGAAAGTACATGTCGCATTAATTTGCTCACAGATAGCATTGGCCAGATCGATATCAAAACCCTGAATTTTATTATTTGCATCAATGAATTCAAAAGGAGGATAAGTGGCTTCCGTGGCAAAACGAAGGGTTTCTTTTCCCGTGGCGGTTGCAGATAAAGTAACGGTCCCCAGGAGGGCGGCAAGGAGTAATTTTTTCATCGCTATATCCTATAATAGTTAGTGTGACAGATAATTAGCAAAGGCTTTGGTTTGTGGTTGGGTAAAATGGCTGATATCACCTTGTTCTATAATGCGGCCGTTTTCCATATAGACGACATGGCTAGCGGCCTTACGGGCGATTTCCACTTCATGGGTAACGATAATCTGTGTAATACCTGTTGCGGATAATTCATGGATAATATTCACCACTTGGGCGGTGATTTCCGGGTCCAGTGCTGCCGTTGGTTCATCAAATAATAAAACCTGTGGTTCCATCATCAATGCCCGTGCAATAGCGACCCGCTGCTGTTGCCCACCGGATAAATGTTGTGGAAAGCGACCAGCAAAATCTTCCAGGCGCAAACGGGAAAGTAGCTTATCCGCCTTTTCCTGAGCCTGTTGTTTGGATAAACCGAGCACACGACAAGGTGCCTCGATCAGGTTATCCATAACAGTGAGGTGAGGCCACAAATTATATTGCTGAAAAACCATACCGACATTCTGGCGTAGAGAACGAATCTCCTTTATTCCTGGTGTTTGTGAAAAATCGAATTGATGATTAGCAACAGTCAACTGGCCGGATCGCGGTATTTCCAGCAGGTTTAATACCCGCAACAACGTGCTTTTACCTGCGCCACTTGGCCCTAGCAAAACCATCGTTTCCCCTGAAGAACACTTAAGATTAATATCAAACAGTGCCTGATGTGCGCCGTAATAGCAATCAATGCTTTTTAATTGAATACTCATGCTTTAATTCTGAATAGTCAGTGGTTTATCTCGATGCTAAACCCGTTGGCATAATTATGCAATATCTTACGCATAGAATATTATTAATTGATATTTCAATTACATGTCTGATTAATCTGTTCTACTCGCGCTTTGTACAATTCGTTAACAAAAGCTTACTTATTCTGTTTCCATACAGCGGGAGATGAATAGTTATTGCTTACTTCTTAGTAATTAAGCGCTCAGATTATCATCAATAATATCAAGTGTCATTGTGGCTTAAATTCTGATTAAGTAAAGAATGCGATCAGTAAAGGGGCCAGTAAGCTCAACAAAAAACCGTGAACAATAGCTGCCGGAACAATACCGACTCCACCACATCGTTGTAATACCGGCAGAGTGAAATCCATAGAAGTTGCACCGCTTAGCCCTATTGCGCTTGACCGATACCGATTGACCAGAACCGGAATGAGCATAATTGCTGCAAGTTCACGCGCCAGATCATTAAAGAACGCGGCACTGCCGATGACGGGGCCGTAAGCATCGGAAAGTAAGATACCAGAGAGAGAATACCAGCCGTAGCCGGAAGCCAACGCTAAACCAGTTTTCACTGGCAGCCCAAGAATAAGCGCTGCAACCACACCACCGGCGAGCGCACTGACCGCAACAACAAGCGCAATAGTTGTGCCCCGGCGGTTTAGTAATATCTGTTTCAGGTTCATACCGCCGTTACGTAATTGAATACCTACCAATAACAGCAAAACAACCAGAGCAATTTCACTGGCACGACTGGCGAAATGTAACCATGACCAGCCGGTAAGCCCAATCAGGAAACCTAAAATCAGGACACCACATAATTTCAGTGATTCAAAAATCATATGTAAACGGGAAGGGGGTTTTTCCTGTTTATGCGAGTTAGTAATCCAAGGATCGCGTTTTTCCAGTAGGAATAATGCCAGCATATTGGCTGCGAAAATACATAAGAAAAATACAGTGGCATATTGAAAAATAGAGAAGAGGTTACGGCTTAAATCTTCCAGTAAAGCTAAACTTATTCCCATTAAAAACAGAATGACATAGACCATCGCATTAAGGAGACGATGAACAGCATTTAACCCTGTTTGATTATTCAAACGGATAAGATAACCTAGAGTTAACGGCAAAAGAATGATCAGCAGCCCAGAATACATAATTAACATCCTTTAAAACGGTTAACGTCTTTATTTATCCAAGTTTCGTATAAAAATCAGCCTTAAAGGCCACAAAAATAAAGATAACAATTTTTTTACATTAAGAGAATAGCCAGGATAGGGTGAAGTATGTTGTTGCTCAAAGAATTTTTTATTCTTAAGGTGGGTGAACTTTCAGTGGGTATAAAAATCGAATGGGGACTACATCTTTCTGGGATTGAGTGGAAGTTTCTGGTTATTCGTAGCATTACAGGAAACATTGTTTTTTATCATTTCTTTTATCCAATGCTTAAGATGGTGATATTTAAATGAATTTTATTCGTTCGAAACGTCGATGGGTGGGGTTGTTAGCTATTGTGGCAGTTATCGCATTGCTTCTGGGGTATTTTCTGCATGGGCCAGAAACGGTTAAATATCAGACTGTATCTGTTATTAAAGGCGATTTGGAGAAAAATGTCCTGGCCACAGGGAAGCTGGATGCTGTCAGAAAAGTAGATGTAGGGGCACAGGTTAGTGGTCAGTTGCAGAACTTGTATGTTGAAGTGGGTGATAAGGTGACAAAAGGCCAATTACTGGCATTGATCGATCCTAAACCGGCTCAAAACCAAGTAAAAGAAGTTGAAGCGACGATTAAAGAATTAAACGCTAATCTGATGGAGGCCAGGGCGCAATTGAAACTGGCGCAGCTGACATTACAACGTCAGAACAATCTGGCAAAAGTGCAGGCAGTCTCTCACCAGGAATTGGATCAGGTTAAAACGGATGTTGAAGTGAAAAGAGCGAAGGTAGAAACTTTGCTGGCGCAAATCAGTAAAAATCAGGCCAGCCTTGATACTGCCCGGGCTAATTTACAATACACCCGTATTACCGCGCCGATGGAGGGTATTGTTGTCAATATTAAAACACTCCAGGGGCAAACGGTCATTGCGGCACAGGAAGCCCCGACTATTCTGACATTGGCTGATCTTGGCACGATGCTGGTAAAAGCAGAAGTTTCAGAGGCGGATGTGATTGACCTGAAACCCGGTCAGAAAGCTTCGTTTACCGTATTAGGCGCACCTGATAAAAATTTCACTGGTGTGTTGAAAGATATCTTGCCGACGCCAGAAAAGATTAATGATGCAATTTTCTTTTATGCCCGTTTTGAGGTGCCTAACCCTAAGCAACTTTTGCGTTTACAAATGACGGCTCAAGTAAAAGTCCAGCTCGATTCCCATCGTGGCGTGTTAATGCTCCCGCTTTCTGCTCTGGGTAAACAGATTACCCCAACCCGCTATGAGGTGGATATCCTGAAGGGGGGGAAAGAAGAGAAACAGGAAGTGGTTATTGGTGTACGTAATGATGTGAATGTACAGATTTTGTCCGGTTTGAAAGAACATGAGCAGGTGATTACCGGTCGTGGTGAAACAGGGGATGAGTAATGAATGCGTTACTTGAGCTGAGAGGCATAGAGCGCAGCTATTCCGCTGGCGAGCAACAGATAAAAGTACTTGATGATGTCACCTTGTCTATTCACTCCGGTGAGATGGTTGCGATTATTGGCGCTTCCGGGTCTGGTAAATCGACACTGATGAATATCCTTGGCTGTCTTGATAAACCCAGTCGTGGTGAATACCGGGTCGCGGGGCAGAATGTTGCTGAACTGAATAATGATGAACTGGCGGCACTGAGACGGGAGCATTTTGGGTTTATTTTTCAGCGTTATCATTTGCTGACCCATTTGACTGCTGAACAGAATGTAGAAATTCCTGCGATTTACGCCGGGGCGGCTAAAACTGTACGCAGACAGAGAGCAATAGAGTTGCTTGGTCGTCTGGGGCTTGACGAGAGAGTCAACTATCGGCCAGGGCAGCTCTCTGGTGGACAGCAGCAGAGGGTCAGTATCGCCAGGGCGTTGATGAATGGTGGTCAGGTTATTTTGGCTGATGAGCCAACAGGGGCGCTGGATAGCCATTCTGGTGAAGAGGTGATGGCTATCCTCAAACAACTGTGTGAACAGGGGCATACCGTTATTATTGTCACGCATGATCCAAAAATCGCAGCGCAGGCACAGCGGATTATTGAGATCAAAGACGGTCACATTATGAATGACTCGGGCTCGCAATTGAGTAAAACCGTGACGGAAGCCCCACCGATAACATCAAAAATATCATCAATACGTCAGATTTTTGGCCGATTTAATGAAGCTTTATTGATGGCATGGCGGGCGATGGTCGTCAACAAGATGCGGACCTTGTTGACGATGTTAGGGATTATTATTGGTATCGCGTCTGTAGTGACTATTTTGGTTATTGGCGATGCCGCCAAGGCATTGGTGTTATCCGATATTAAAGAGATTGCAACGAATACCATTAGTATTTATCCGGGAGAAGATTTTGGCAGCGACGATCCGGTCAGTAAGCAAGCGCTGAAAATCGCGGATGTAGACGCTATCAGAGCACAACCCTATATTCTGGCGGTTTCACCGGATATTGAGGGAGGGACGCGCCTTCGTAAAGGAAACATTGATGTTGCTGCGAGAGTCTCCGGCATTGGTGATGAATATTTTCAGGTTTATGCTTTGTACTTTGCTCAGGGAATGAGTTTTACATCGGATATGGTACGCCGTCAGGGGCAAGTTGTGGTTATTGATAAAAATACCCAGCGTAAATTATTTCCTCATCAAAAAAATGTGATTGGTGAAGTCATTCTAATGGGTAATATGCCTGCCACTATTGTCGGGGTGATAGCTGAAAGAAAATCGGCATTAGGCAGTGATAGTTCATTACATGTCTGGTTACCTTATAGCACGATGACCAGTCGCCTGCTCAACCGGAATTATCTGGATTCAATTGTTGTCAGAATCAAGGATGGTCACAGCTCTAAGGAAGTAGAACAGAAGATTGTTCGATTGCTGACTTTACGCCACGGGAAAAAGGATATTTTCACCTATAACACGGATATGCTGATAAAAACGGTGGAAAAAACGACCCGTACTTTACAGCTGTTTTTGACAATGGTGGCGGTAATCTCACTGATCGTTGGTGGTATCGGGGTCATGAATATTATGTTGGTTTCGGTGACTGAACGCACGAGAGAGATTGGCATCCGTATGGCCGTAGGGGCCAGAACCAGCGATGTTATGCAGCAGTTTCTGATAGAAGCTATTTTGGTTTGTCTGGTAGGCGGTGTTTTGGGAATAGCACTGTCTTATACGATTGCATTTATTGCTCAACTGGCACTGCCTGGCTGGAGTTTTGTTTTCCAGCCAGTGGCTTTACTTAGTGCTTTCGCTTGTTCTACCGCAATTGGTGTGATATTTGGATTTTTACCGGCCCGTAATGCTGCCCGTCTTGATCCGATAGACGCTTTGGCGAGAGAATAGAAAGTGGAAGTCATGTCACACCGCAGGCAAAATTGCCTGCGGTGTGTAAAGGTAACACCTGGTTATTACCCATAGGTCAGGTTATCTGGCCTTTGGGATTGTTTTCAAGAGGAACAATAATGCTGGCATGATTTCCCTTTGGGCCTTGATGAACGCTGAAATGCACCTTCTGGCCTGCTTTCAGCGTCCGGTAACCCTCCATCTGAATGGTTGAGTAATGAACAAATATATCTTCTCCGCCGCTTGCCGGACAAATAAACCCAAAGCCCTTAGTATTATTGAACCACTTAACAGTACCTGTCTCCATACTTTTACATCCCTCGTTTAATCATGTCGGTTGAGATGAGTCGTTAATATAACATTCGTAAACAATTACATGTAACCAGTTACATTATCTATGTTTGTTCACAAAACATACTGTAGTGAAAATCAAATTCTCGTCAAGCACAGAACAAATGTCTGGTTGTTTTGAATGACTAAAGTTTGATATAGATAACGATATGAGTTTCGTTCATTCACTTTTATACCGGGGTTTTATAGGGGAATAACCTGTGGTAAACGGAGTTGCCCAGATAATGATAAGATAAATGGGAACGTAATTTATTTGCTGGCAGTGGCTGGTATTAGCGATTAATCCTGTTGGAAAAACAATGAGCGAGTATCATAATAGTTTGAAAAGTAAAGAATTGGTTAAGGATGAGCAACAGCAAAAATTGCAACCGCCATCAATGTATCAGGTCATTCTTAACAATGATGATTACACTCCGATGGAGTTTGTAGTTGACGTATTACGAAAGTTCTTTTCTTATGATGTTGAACGGGCAACGCAATTAATGTTGGATGTCCATTATCAGGGTAAAGCTATTTGTGGGGTTTATACCGCAGAGGTGGCAGAAACTAAAGCGGCTCAGGTAAACATGTATGCCAGGGAGCACGGGCATCCATTACTTTGTACGCTGGAAAAAATCTGACCAAGTATACTGATTTTAGGGGGAGGTGCCTATGCTCAATCAAGAGCTTGAACTTAGTCTTAATATTGCCTTTGCTAAAGCGCGGGATAACAGACACGAGTTTATGACCGTGGAGCACCTATTGCTGGCATTGTTAAGCAATTCATCAGCGCGTGAAGCATTGGAAGCGTGCAAGGTCGATCTGGCTCAATTGCGTAAGGAGCTAGAGAATTTTATTTTACAAACAACACCGTTGCTGCCTGAGAATGATGAACGGGAGACTCAGCCAACTTTGAGCTTCCAACGAGTTCTTCAGCGCGCGGTATTTCATGTTCAGTCCTCTGGGCGTTCAGAAGTTTCCGGTGCTAATGTGTTGGTGGCTATCTTCAGCGAACAGGAGTCTCAGGCTGCTTATTTGCTGCGTAAACATGATGTTAGTCGTTTGGATGTGGTTAATTTTATTTCTCATGGAACGCAGAAAGAAGACAGTGAATCGGATCATCAGGGGATAGGTGCTCAATCTGCGGAAGAACAGCCTGTTGGTGAAGATCGGTTGGAGAATTTTACAACTAATCTTAATCAACTTGCTCAAAGAGGGCAGATTGATCCATTGATTGGCCGCCAGGATGAGCTGGAAAGAACGATTCAGGTACTGTGCCGTCGCCGGAAAAATAACCCACTATTGGTAGGGGAATCGGGGGTAGGTAAAACAGCTATTGCAGAAGGGTTGGCATGGCGGATTGTACAAAAAGACGTACCGGAAGTGATGGCTAACTGTACGATTTATTCACTGGATATTGGTTCATTGCTGGCAGGCACTAAATATCGCGGTGATTTTGAGAAACGCTTCAAAGCCTTGTTAAAAAACCTTGAGCAGGATAGAAAAAGTATTCTATTCATCGATGAGATCCATACCATTATCGGAGCTGGTGCGGCGTCAGGGGGGCAGGTTGATGCGGCTAATCTGATTAAACCTCTGTTATCTAGTGGGCGTATCAGGGTGATTGGTTCTACGACATATCATGAGTTCAGTAATATTTTTGAAAAAGACCGGGCGCTGGCTCGTCGTTTTCAGAAGATTGATATTGTTGAGCCTTCACCAGAAGAGACGGTACAGATTATTAAAGGGTTGCGGCCAAAATATGAGGCACACCATGATGTACGCTATACCACGAAAGCTATCCGCGCTGCGGTTGATTTATCAGTGAAATATATTACCGATCGTCACTTACCAGACAAGGCCATTGATGTTATTGATGAAGCGGGGGCGCGCACTCGTTTGGTGCCGATCAGCCGGCGTAAGAAAACGATCAATGTGTCGGATATTGAATTTATTGTTGCGCGTATTGCACGTATTCCTGAAAAAACAGTTTCGGCTAGTGATAAGGATGTATTGAAGACGCTGGATGATCGGCTGAAGATGCTGGTATTTGGTCAGGATACAGCGATTGCAGCATTAACCGAAGCAATCAAGATGAGTCGTGCGGGATTAGGGCAGGATAATAAACCAGTGGGTTCTTTCCTGCTTGCCGGCCCGACAGGGGTGGGTAAAACAGAAGTCACTATACAGCTTGCCAGGGCACTGAATATCAAGTTATTGCGCTTTGATATGTCGGAATATATGGAGCGCCACACCGTCAGTCGCTTGATTGGTGCGCCACCGGGATATGTTGGTTTTGATCAGGGGGGATTGCTCACGGATGCGGTGATTAAACATCCTCATTCAGTGTTGTTGCTTGATGAGATTGAAAAAGCACATCCAGATGTCTTTAACCTGTTATTGCAAGTCATGGATAACGGTACTCTGACCGATAACAACGGCCGTAAAGCGGATTTCCGTAACGTTATTGTCGTTATGACAACGAATGCTGGCGTACGTGAAACTCAGCGCACATCCATTGGATTTAAGCAGCAGGATAACAGCTCTGATGCGATGGAAGAGATTAAGAAGGTGTTTACACCGGAATTCCGTAACCGCCTTGATGGTATCATCTGGTTTAATGCGCTTTCTATTGAAGTTATTCAACAGGTAGTCGATAAGTTCATTGTCGCACTGCAAGCACAATTGGATGAAAAAGGCGTTTCACTGGAGGTCAGTGCGGATGCCCGTCAATGGTTATGTGATAAAGGCTATGACAAAGCGATGGGTGCCCGCCCAATGGCCCGGGTTATTCAGGATAGTCTGAAGAAACCGTTGGCCAACGAACTATTGTTTGGTTCATTAGTTCACGGTGGTTCGGTTCGTATTGATCTGGATAAGGCAAAACGGGCACTGACTTACGATTTCAGCAATGCTTATAAGCAGAAACCGGAAGACGTAGTGCACTGATAGGGTCACACCACAGGTGAATACAAAGTTGCTATTACCTGTGGTGTAATACCTGAAACGGTAATGAATCAGCGGCTACGGAAGACGATACGGCCTTTGCTCAGGTCATATGGGGTCAGCTCAACTGTAACCTTGTCGCCTGTCAGGATGCGGATGTAATTTTTACGCATTTTACCGGAGATGTGAGCAGTGACTACGTGCCCGTTTTCTAATTCAACGCGGAACATAGTATTTGGCAGCGTGTCCAGCACGGTACCTTGCATTTCAATATTGTCTTCTTTGGCCATCTAATCCTCTAAGTTTAATAACCATCGTTTTTAACCGGCAAGATAATGCCGAAAAACCCTCATTATGTAAAGGAATGTTGTCTTTTAAACCACTATATTTGCAAATAACTCATGGTTGCATTCCCGCCATAATCAACATTGGTTGGTAAAATGTTGATTATAATTCTAGTACTTGTTGTAACCAGCAGCCAGGTTTTAATGACCGGTTTCTGAATTGATAAAGATACTGAATAAACTCTTTCCTGGATATTTCCTTTGCTCCCAGTGAAGCAGTGTGATGATTTAGCACCTGGCAATCAAGCAGTTCACCACCGTATCGCAGAAAATGGTGATAGAAAGCAACGAAAGCGCATTTGGATGCATTCTCCATTCGGCTGAACATAGATTCACCGCAAAATAAAGTGCCAACGCTGACGCCATACAGGCCGCCGACAATATGTTCACCATACCAGACCTCTACCGAATGCGCCTTTCCTGTCTGGTGTAACTCCTGATAACCTTGTTGGATATCCCTGCCTATCCAGGTTCCTTCCTGCCGTTGAGCGCAGTAATGAATCACCTGTTCAAAAGCGTGATTCACCGTAATGCGGTATGGATGATTGCGCAGAAACCGGCGTAATGTCCGGCCAGTATGCAATTCACCCGGCATGATTATCGCACGTGGATCAGGCGACCACCAAAGCGGTATTTCACTTGGTAAAAACCAGGGGAAAATTCCTTGATGATAAGCTGCGCTTAACCGCTCAGGGGATAAATCTCCGCCCACTGCCAGCAGGCCGTTCGGTTCCATTAATGCCTCTGCTGGGTGAGGGAAGTCATATGGATCATCATCCAGTTGAATTATTGGCATGGTGTATTACAGCTCCGATTCAGGACGAATCTGATATTGCCGCTGATAAAACTGATAATAGCGGCTTTGTCGAGCCAGTAACTCATTATGCTGTCCTTGTTCAATAATGGCACCTTCATCCATGACATAAATACGGTCCATATGGTCAAGACCGTACAGACGGTGGGTAACAATAATCAATGTCTTATGCTGGCAACGTTGGCGCAGTAGGGACAGAATTTGTTGTTCAGTATCCGCATCAAGTCCTTCCGTTGGTTCATCCAGTAACATGAGTGGCGCTGAGTGCAGTAACGCTCTGGCAATGCCCAGACGGCGCTGTTCACCGCCGGATAACTGACGACCACCTTCGCCCATCCAGCAGTTAAGCCCCTCATCCGTTTCCAGCAGATTGCTTAAACCTACCTGTTTCAGTACAGTTTTCAGCTCATTATCGGCGGCATTTGGTTTTGCCAATAATAAATTTTCACGCAACGTATGGCTGAATACATGAACACGTTGTGGAACAACCGATATCATACTGCGTAGAGCCAGTTCGTCATAAACAGTAATAGGATGTTGGTTCAGACAGATAGTGCCTGAATCAGCATCCCAGGCACGGGTTAGTAACTGTAGCAACGTAGATTTACCACAACCTGTTTTTCCTAACAGAGCGATATGTTCTCCTGTTTTCAAACAGAGAGAAATATTTTTCAGGACAGGTAATGGCTGACCGGGGTAAGTGAAACTGAGATTTTTAATGTTAATACTGACTTGCTCTGAACTTTCCGGCCCTGACGCCGGAAAAGTCACTTCCGGTTCTTGTTGCATCAATTGGGAAACGTGGGTTGCAGAGGTAATGACTTGTCCCAGATGTTGGAATGCAACCGCGACAGGACCCAGGGTTTCAAAAGCTGCAAGCGAACAGAAGACAAACAGAGCAATCAAAGCGCCTGGATGACTATTATCTCCCACACCATTAGCGGCTATCCACAGGATTAATGTGACGGTCATACCGGTGGCAAAAATCATAATTGCCTGTGACAAGCCGGTCAGATTAGCTTGCTGTTGTTGACGCTTTAGCCAACGTGATTCAACATCCGCCATCGATTCCCGGAATCGTCCAAGAGCGCCGAATACCATCAATTCGGCTTGCCCCTGCAATATCGCCGTGAGTTGGGTGCGGTATTGACCACGCAGAATGGTCAGATCGCGACCGATGGGTTTACCTGCGTGATAAAATACAAATGGCAGCAGGATCAGCAGAGTCAGCATAATACTGCCAAGGGTATAGGCTAATGTGAGATCCAGAAAACCGAGGCCGAAAGTGAGGACGATGATAACGATAACGGCTGCGAATATCGGTGAAATTACCCGTAAATAGAGGTGGTCCAACGTTTCAACATCAGCAACTAACCGGTTGAGTAATTCACCCTGGCGAAAACGGGCGATTCCTCCCGGTGAAAGTGGCAAAATTTTCTGAAAGGCAAATACCCGCAAATGTGCCAGTACACGAAAAGTTGCATCATGGCTGACCAGCCGTTCAGCATAGCGTCCGGCAGTACGAAGAATAGCGGCACCACGGACACCTGCGGCCGGTAGCATATAGTTGAATGTATTAAGTCCGGCAAAACCTGCCAGCGCGGTGCCGGCAAGGAACCAACCAGACAGCGTCAGTAAGCCTATGCTGGCAAGTAACGTAACAATCGCCAGAACCATACCTAAACTGATAAGAAACCAATGGCGGCGATAGAGCGCCAGAAAAGGAAGCAATACCCGCATAACTAAAGCTCCTCACTCCGATGAGATAACAGACGGGCGAATGCTCCCTGAGATTGGCTCAGTATCTGGTAATCTCCCTGTTCAATGATTAACCCTTTTTCCATAACCCAGATCTGATCATATTCCAGCGTTTCTTCCAATTGGTGGGTAACTAACAGGGTCGTTTGGTGATGAGATGCCTGATTCAGTGTTTGCATAACCCGTTGTTCGCTGTGAGCATCCAGGCTGGCGACAGGCTCATCCAGTAATAATAATTGGCAAGGTTTCAATAAGGCGCGGGCAACAGCGATACGCTGGGCCTGACCAACGGATAGTCGTGCTGCATTATCACCAATGATGGTATTCAGCCCATCAGGTAAATCATTAACAAATTCGGTGACGTATGCCTGTTCCATAACCTGATAGATTTGTTGTTGATTTGCATCCGGTTGGTTCAGGCGAAGATTATCAAGCAAAGTCTGCTCAGGCAGGTGTGGATTTTGCCCAACCCAGCTCAGTTGATCACGCCATTTCGGTGGATCTAACTCACGCAGCTCAGTGCCATTGATTTGTATTGAGCCACGATAGGGCAGGAACCCTAACAATAAATTCAAGAGTGAGCTTTTACCTGCTCCGCTTTGTCCAACTAATGCGACCCGTTGATTTTTCTCTATAGTAAAATTCAGCGGGCCAGCTAGCAGGTTGCCATCGTGAGCCAGAATTTCCAGATTATTAGCGATTATCGCCGGCGAACTTTGGCTACTTAGCGTTTTATCGCCACTCGCAGGTGCATGTTCACCCTCACTGTTTAGCAAAGTCACCAATGATTCGGCTGCGCCAATCGCCTGTGCTTTGGCGTGATAATAAGTACCAAGATCACGCAGTGGTTGGAAAAATTCCGGGGCGAGGATTAATACCAGAAAACCAGCAAACAGGGTCACGCCCATACCGTAACTGCCAAAATTAAGCTCACCCAAATAGGAGAAACCAAAATAGACGGCAACGACGGCAATAGAAACAGCAGCAAAGAATTCCAGCACCGCTGAAGAGAGGAACGCCATTCTCAGAACTTCCATTGTCTTGCGGCGGAAATCCTCCGTAGATTCGCTGATTTGTTGTACTTCTGCCTTGCCACGATAAAACAGGCGCAACGTTTCCAGCCCGCGCAGACGATCAAGGAAATTACCGCTCAACCGCCCCAAAGCGACAAAGTTTCGCCGGTTGGCATCTGCGGCGCCTAAACCAACCAGTGCCATAAACAGGGGAATAAGCGGAGCAGTCGCGAACAAAATCAGCGCGGCAGCCCAGTTAACAGGAAATAGGGTGATCAGGATAAGAATAGGAATCATTACGGCGAGATACATCTGTGGCAGATAGCGAGAGTAGTAATCCTGCATATCCTCTATCTGCTCAAGAATAATCGTGGCCCAGCTACCTGTCGGTTTGCCCTTAACCCATACTGGGCCAAGTTGTTCAAGCTTATCCAATACCATCGCGCGGATTTTCTGGCGCACGATTTTGCCACAAATAAAACCGATCCGTTCCCGGATAACACTGATTATTGCCCGCAGAGCGAAAGTTGTCGTCAGCATCCAGAATTTATCCATGATGTACTCGCGGGGAATGTTATCCATGATTAAAGCTTGCAGAATCGAGGCCAGTAACCAGGCTTGAGTGATAATCAACAAACCACTGATTAAGCCAAATAGCATGGACAGGCGGAGCCAGCGCCGGGCCGGAGCACTTTGCTGCTTCAACCAGCGAACCAATTCATACTGTCTTGTTTTGTCCATAGGAAAAATTCTGATTATCAAAAAGGCTGGACTAGTGTCAGCATCCTGCCGATATGTTACATGCGAAAAGACGCTACCGAAATAGCGTCTTGAAAGAAAAAGAGTTTATTTCGCTGCCAGCCCATCCAGAAAACGTTCTGCATCAAGGGCTGCCATACAACCTGTACCAGCGGATGTAATTGCCTGGCGGTAGGTGTGGTCCATTACATCACCGGCGGCGAATACACCGGGAATTGAGGTTTGAGTAGCGTTACCTTGTAAACCGGACTGAACTTTAATGTAACCATTCTCCAGTTCCAATTGTCCTGCAAAGATAGCGGTGTTAGGAGTATGGCCGATAGCAATGAATGCACCGGTAACAGCTAATTCTTCTGTTGTGCCGCTGTGGGTATCGCGCAGACGGACACCCGTAACCCCCATCTCATCACCGAGCACTTCATCCAGAGTACGATTAGTGTGCAGAATGATATTGCCGTTTTTAACTTTATCCATCAGACGGCCAATCAGGATTTTTTCTGAACGGAATGTATCACGGCGATGAATCAGGTGAACTTCTGCTGCAATATTTGCCAGATATAAAGCCTCTTCTACAGCGGTATTACCGCCGCCGACAACGGCAACTTTCTGGTTACGATAAAAGAAGCCATCACAGGTTGCACAGGCTGAAATACCCCGGCCTTTGAATGCATCTTCGGAAGGCAGACCCAAATAACGTGCAGAAGCGCCTGTTGCGATAATCAGTGCGTCACAGGTATATTCTTGTTCATCACCATAAAGACGGAAAGGACGGTTTTGCAGGTCAACTTTTTGAATATGATCAAAAATAATTTTGGTCTGGAATTTTTCAGCATGTTGGTGCATACGTTCCATTAACCTTGGGCCGGTCAGACCTTCAGGATCACCGGGCCAGTTTTCGACTTCCGTGGTTGTAGTCAACTGACCGCCTTTTTCAACTCCGGTAATAAGAACCGGATTTAAATTTGCCCGGGCTGCATAAACTGCGGCCGTATAGCCTGCCGGGCCGGAGCCAAGAATAATGAGTTTATGGTGTTTGGCGGTGCTCATGAATACCTCATTTCCATTTATCGCATATCGTATATTGAGCGATTGTAGGAGAAATAGGAGAGTAAAAAAAGCTAAAAGACTCATGTTACTAACGATTTTACCGATAGATATTAACTGGCAATGACTTTAACCTGAGAAAAGCGTTCTTTTAGTACTGTTTGGTGTTCATTTGCTCATTTTTAATCAATGGTGAGCTATCGAAACGATTAACTGAAAATTTGTTCCACAGGTTGTTCTGATTTTTGTTCATTTACTTTGACAATCGGCTGTGCATTTGCGAAAACATCACTGTAAGAGATAATTATCCACCTCGCTAAATTCGTTTCTATAAAAATCGACAAATCGATATGCGGATAATCTTCTCTGTGCAGCACGAAGAAAATGGCCTGTGAGCTGCTTTACTCTGAATAGAGCGAGGCTCTAACTTTAAAAGACATCTTTTCCAGCTCAGACTCAAGAGAGATAGGGGAAAATGTTATGGGTGTAGGAAAATAAAGAGAGATCAAAAGATGATAGATAATAAAAAACGTCCGGGAAAAGATCTTGATCGTATAGATCGTAATATCCTCAATGAATTGCAGAAAGATGGTCGAATTTCTAACGTAGAACTGTCTAAACGGGTAGGATTGTCGCCGACTCCTTGTTTGGAGCGTGTGCGTCGCCTGGAGCGTCAAGGGTTTATTACTGGCTACACCGCATTGTTGAATCCTCATTACCTGGATGCGTCGTTGCTGGTGTTTGTTGAAATCACCCTAAACCGTGGGGCACCAGATGTTTTTGAACAATTCAATGCTGCTGTGCAGAAATTGGAAGAGATTCAGGAATGTCATTTGGTTTCCGGTGATTTCGATTACTTATTGAAAACCCGCGTACCAGATATGTCAGCGTATCGTAAGTTATTGGGCGAAACTTTGCTGCGTCTGCCAGGTGTTAATGACACTCGCACATATGTTGTGATGGAAGAAGTGAAGCAGAGTAACCGTTTGGTCATTAAGACTCGCTGAAATCTTGTCAAAAAAAATGTACAGGTGCAAAACTGGAAGAACTTAGGTACACTCCTGTTTATGCATACAGTTTCAACGCTGAGCTATCTCGGCGTTGTTCCGTTAAATCAACAGGAAACCTGGAGAGCCTTTCTTGAGCCAGGAATATACAGAAGATAAAAATATTAGGTTGAAGAGACTGAGTAGTGGGCGCAGGCTGTTGGAAGCTGTGTTGCTTGTCATTGTTATCCTAGCGGCTTATCTGATGGTCGCACTTGTCAGTTTTAACCCTTCTGATCCCAGCTGGTCTCAGACTGCGTGGCATGAACCGGTCCATAATTTGGGTGGTGGTGTTGGTGCATGGTTGGCCGATACGCTGTTTTCTGCATTCGGTATACTGGCTTATGCCATCCCACCACTAATGATATTGGGTTGCTGGACTGCTTTCAGACAACATGATGACAGAGAATATGTCGATTTTTTTGTGCTTGCTTTGCGCGTTATTGGTGCATTGGCAATTGTCCTGACTTCATGTGGATTAGCCGCGCTGAATGTTGATGATCTCCATTACTTTGCTTCTGGCGGTATTATTGGCAGTCTGTTTGGCAGTGCCATGTTGCCCTGGTTTAATGAATTGGGCGCGACTCTGGTCTTACTGTGTGTTTGGGCAATTGGGTTTACGTTATTTACGGGTTGGTCATGGTTGACGATTGCTGAAAAAACCGGGGCAGTGATTCTGGGAGCGATAGGATTTATTACCAACCGCAGCCGTCATGAGCAAGAATATACTTTATATGATGAAACGGCTATTGAGCTGGAGAGTTCCACCAATGGTAAAACAGAACCCGAATTTACAGCGGTTGATCATGATGATGTGTTGTTTACGGCACCTTCAGCCGCGGAATTGGCAAAAGCTGAACTGGATGAACCAGAATCAGTGAAAGCAGAAGCTGAAGGAAAACAGCAATCTGATATTCCAACCATTAATATGGCTGATATTGACGCTGAACCTGAAATTCAGGTCAGTATATCTGATGACACTTTATGGTCTCAGTCATTAACAGAAGAACATGAAAAAAACAGTGACAAACCTGCTAGTTACATGTTTGAAATTCCTTCTGAATATAATTTTAAACCTGAATCTGAACTTGCTGTTGAAACGGCTCCAATATTTGAGTTAGCTGGCAACGGGCAAAACAGCAGTGATACCTTCACTTTCACGCCTGAAACAGAGCCAAAAGATATTGCGGCAGCAGCTTCTGCAACGGTTATCACAGGCAATTCTCAGGTGAAACGGGGGATCGGGCCAGAACTGCCCCGTCCTAACCCAGTCCGTTTGCCAACCCGCCGTGAACTGTATGGCATCAAAGTTCCTTCACAGCGTCTTGCAGAACAGCAACAGCGTGAAGAAGAGGCCAGACAACAGATAGATAGTTGTGATGATACTGAGTCTGATAAACAGCAGGAAGAGCTGTTGCGCCAGCAGTTTCTTGAACAGCAGCATGAGCGTTACCGTATCACTGCGGATATCGAAGAGCAGGCCCCAACTCAGCCTCAGATAGTACAGAATCAACCGGAACCGGAAAATCAACTTCCAGTGGAAGAACCGGTTCAGACAGAGGTTGTTAAACAGGCGGTTGCGTCGTGGCAACGTGAGCGTTATCAAGTGCAGGATTACCAGCAGGAAAAAGAACTCTCTACTCTGGAAAGTTTATCGATCTTGAATAACTTCTCACCGGTTGACGATTTAGTTGCAAAAGAGCCGGCAGAGCCGCTGTTTACGCCTTCTGTTCAATCAGTGCCGGAAAGTTTATCAGAACAGCCCACAGAAATTGCTTTTACACCAGCGTCTGTACACAATGTTG
>NZ_JBHFKW010000019.1:0-102673 GCF_042879395.1 Photorhabdus sp. RM322S | reverse complement strand
CACTTTGGTCTCGCGACATTATGCGGTATTAGCCACCGTTTCCAGTGGTTATCCCCCGCCCTCGGGCAGATCCCCAGACATTACTCACCCGTCCGCCGCTCGTCAGCAAAAGTGCAAGCACTTTCCTGTTACCGCTCGACTTGCATGTGTTAGGCCTGCCGCCAGCGTTCAATCTGAGCCATGATCAAACTCTTCAATTAAAAGCTTGATGCTCAAAGAAACTGACTGTTTATTCGTAATGAATTAACTGTTGTTCACTCTTCAAGACTTTAGTGTATTTTTTTGTGATACGGTCTTGTGAGTGCCCACACAGATTGTCTGATTAATTGTTAAAGAGCAGGCTGAAATAAAAAGTAATATTCTCGTCCAGCCGGGCTGCGTATACTACGCTTTTCGCCCGCAGAGTCAAGCGCTTATTCACTTTGCTCTGCCTGGCCTCACACGCTTTGTCAGCGTTGTGTCGGTCAGTGGTGGCGCATTATAGGGAGTTCTTTGGCGCTGGCAAGCGTTTATTTAAAAAAAACTGTCGTTCGCGGATTTTTTCAACTAAATACTGAAAAAAAGAACAAATCAGTTATTTTTCACTCACCATTCCAAGGAAATCATCAGCAAAATGATCGACTTGCTGCCAGTCGGTATATTCAATTTCTTTGGTTGTATCAGTTTCCCCACCGGTCATCTTCATGATCAGTTTAACCATTACACGATCAAACCAGCAATAACGAGGATAAAGTAACGCACCAGCAAAAACACCACACAGATCTGGCTGCCATGGGGTATTAAGCAGGAATTTACGAACATACACATTCGTTTCAGGTGTACGCTTCTCTGGTTTCCTTGCTGTCAGATTCACGCCAAAAAATGCGGTTGGCATTTTATTAAGCTGCTGTTGATGACGAATAGCAAATTTCTTCAGTGCTGAACTAAAATGACCATATCTGATTGAAGCTCCAATCATAACTTTGTCATAAGATTTCAAATCGATTGTTTCTGCTGTTGCCAAGTCTCTGAGATCACATATCTGCCCTGCTCTGTGTAGATTCTCAGCAATGTGGGTAATAATTTTCTTAGTCTGCCCATCCTGACTGGAATAAAGCAATAAGCAGTTCATAGCGATATCCTTCTTCCAATAGATTATTCACGCCAGAAGGTCGGTGTAAATAAAACTAACAAAGTAAATACTTCCAAGCGGCCAAACAACATCGTTATAACTAATATCCATTTAGCCGCTGGGTTCATTGCAGTGAAGTTATCAGCAACAACACCCAACCCAGGCCCTAGATTATTCAGTGTAGCGGATATCGCAGAAAAAGCAGAAAGTTCATCTACTCCAGTAGCGATAAGCAATAACAAACTGATGATAAATACCAAAACATAAGCAGAGAAGAATCCCCAGACAGCTTCAATAATACGTTCAGGTAATGCTCTTCGCCCTAATTTTAGGGTATAAACCGCATTCGGATGAACCAACCGCTTCAACTCACGGGAACCTTGGAGGAATAGCAATAAGATACGAATGACTTTCAGTCCCCCCCCAGTCGAACCCGCACAACCACCGATAAAAGCAGAACACAGCAGCAGTATTGGCAAAAATGATGGCCAACGGGCAAAGCTATCTGTACTGAACCCTGCCGTTGTCGCCATTGAAACAACCTGGAAAAAAGCTTGGTTCAGTGTCTCCATTCCCGATTTATAAACAGCATAGTGCCATAAGATAAAAGTACAGATAATCACCAGTGCTAATTGAATAGAGATGAACATACGGAATTCAGGATCCCGCCCGTACACTGTCAGGCTGCGTCCCGTTAACACCGCGAAGTGCAGACCAAAATTACAACCAGAAATCAGTAGGAAAATCGCAATGATAGTATTTATCACGGGGCTATTAAAATAACCAATGCTGGCATCATGAGTAGAAAATCCACCAATTGCAATGGTTGAAAAGCTGTGGGAAATAGCATCAAAAACTGACATACCAGCCGCCCATAACGCCAGAGCACAAGCAATTGTCAGTAACACATAAATCAACCACAAAGTTTTTGCTGTTTCAGCAATTCGTGGACGCATTTTATTATCTTTCAAAGGCCCTGGCATTTCAGCCCGATAAAGCTGCATCCCTCCGACCCCAAGCAGAGGCAGTATTGCAACAGCCAGCACAATAATCCCCATCCCCCCCAACCATTGCAACATCTGCCGATAGAAGAGAATTGCTTTAGGCAAGGTGTCAAGCCCAATAAGTGTTGTAGCGCCCGTTGTTGTTAAACCAGAGAAAGATTCAAAGAATGCATCTGTAATAGAAAGATTTGGCTGCTCAGAAAAGATGAAAGGTAAAGCCCCGACACTACCAAGTACCGTCCAAAATAAAACAACGATAAGAAACCCTTCCCGAGGCTTTAATTCATGTTTTTGTTCCCGGTTTGGTATCCAAAGCATTAAACCGATAACTAAAGCAAAAATAAATGTTTGACTAAATGCACGCCCAGCGCCATCACGATAGATTAGTGCTACCAACCCTGGAATAATCATAGTGACAGAGAAAAGAATGACAAGCAGCCCAACAATACGGGTTATGGCACGAAAATGCATTCAGCTGGTTCCTTAGAAATCCAGTTAACAGAGAATATTTACAGATCAGGTGTTAAATACAGTACACCACGACTCAGATCACATAATTTATCACCTATTTCACCCACCAGGGTAGCTGGAAGTGAAATTCGCAAAGTAACATTCTCTGCATATTCACTGGCAATAATCTGCCCCTCTGATTTCTGTAATAACTGTTCAATCATAGAGATATGGGCATATTCACACTGCAAATAGCAGATCTTCTGTGGAATCTTATATTTTGTTTCCAATAATTTCAGCGCCTGTTGGACACTATTTCCATATGCCCTTACTAATCCACCAGTACCTAATTTTACTCCACCAAAATAACGGACAACAACTGCGGTTATTTCACCGACATGACTTCCCATCAGCTGAGATAGCATCGGCTTACCTGCGGTCCCTGAAGGCTCTCCATCATCAGAAAAACCCAATTGTTGTGAATCATCCGAAGCACCAGCAACAAATGCCCAGCAATGATGCCGGGCATCAGGGTACTGAGCTTTGATTTGCTGAATAAATGCCTTAGCTTCATCTACCCCACAGGTATGCTCCAGCAGGGTAATAAAGCGACTTTTTTTAATCTCTTCAGTCAAACTCACTGGAGCTGTGGGTATCAAATAAGGCTTCATTATGGCAGTTGCAGATCCCTAGTCATGTTTTCCACCTTATTTTCATGGATAACAATATTGTCTTCGATACGAATACCACCGAATGGTTTAAGCATCCCAATTTTATTCCAATCAAAATGCTTACTGAACTCACTTTCACGCCAAGGTGCCAGCAACGATTCAATGAAATAAAGGCCCGGCTCGATAGTTAGCACCATACGAGGTTCCAGAATACGGGTACAACGCAGATATGGATATATGGCCGGAGCAGCTAAATGCGTACCTGTATCATCCTGCATAAACCCTGCCGCATCATGGACCTGCAATCCAAGAGGGTGACCAATACCATGTGGAAAGAATGGCGTTGTCAGCCCTTTTTCAACTATAACTTCTTCACTGATATCTTTCACGATACCGTATTTTTTCAGCAACTTAGCAATCCGATGATGCATCTGAATATGATATTCGGTGTAGCGAACTCCTGCTTTAATCGTACTGATTAGCGCTTTTTGTTCAGCATTCATATCTTTAATCAGAGCAGCAAATTCGTTATTACTTTTTGCTGAATAAGTACGGGTGATATCTGCTGCATAACCATTATATTCAGCGCCAGCATCAATCAGGAAACTACGCACTTCTGAAGGTGCATTGTGCTGCAATACGGTGTAATGCAAAACAGCCGCATTTTCATTTATAGCAATAATATTGTCATAAGGCACATCTGTATCACGATGACCTGTTGCCATCAGATAAGATATATTAATATCAAATTCACTCATTCCAGCCTGAAATGCCTCATGAGCTGCCAGATGCCCGACAACAGCCGTTTTTTGCGCTTCACGCATACAGACCAGTTCATAATCTGTTTTATATGAACGATAGAAATGCAAATAATCCAGAACAGCTTTCGGATTGATATTATGTTCAGAAAAACCAAGTTCTTTTGCTCTTGGTTGTGAACAACCAATATAAGCAACATTCTGTTTCACATAAGTACTTAACTCTGAATTGATATCTCCGGTATTTGCCAGATGAATCATTTCAACTTCTTTAGTCCAGTAGCTGGTTGGCAACGGTTCTACACTGTGCCAATAATCTATCGGTGAATAAAACCATAATTTAGGCTTATTAATACCATCTACCCATAACCAACAATTAGGTACTTTAGTTACGGGTACCCAAGCTTTGAAGTGAGCACTAACTTTAAAAGGATAGTCTCTGTCATCCAGGAAAATACGCTGTAATTCACCGGAGTGAATAAGCAGAGCATCCAATTGATTACGGGCCAGTACTTCGCGGGTACGTTGTTGCAATGTAGAGATATGTTCGTGGTACAGAGATGCCAACTTTTCCATTTCAATTGACCTTTTTTATTTTATGGCTGAACCATTAGCTTATCACAGCCATTGATATTTGCAGGTATCACGCGAAAATCATCCCAATTTATCGGATCCTGCTAACTCCTTATTTATAAAAATATAAAAACAATTATTGTCAATGAGATACAAATCTCACTTGTGATCACCCTTGCAAAAAACTAATCACTCATTTGCATTTACTTAACATAATAACCACAATCAAGCCTATCTGGTCATACCAGATGGTATGCGCTCATTTAGGAGAACGACATGCTCTATCAAAGTGAAACAATTCAAGTAAGCTGGCTGAAAGATGGCATCGCTGAACTAGTTTTCAATGCCCCCGCCGCTATTAATAAACTGGACACCAAAACTGTTGCATCTCTGGATAAGGCTGTCGCCAATCTGGAACAACAAACTGAATTAAAAGGCGTTTTATTACGCTCTGATAAAGCTGCATTTATTGTTGGTGCAGATATTACTGAATTTCTCTCTTTATTCGATGCACCTGTAGAAAAACTGCGAGAGTGGCTTGATTTCGCAAATAGCATTTTTAACCGGATAGAAGATTTACCCGTCCCAACCATTTCAGCGATAAATGGTTATGCCCTTGGCGGCGGTTGTGAATGTGTTCTGTCTACAGATTTCCGTATAGCCTCCCCCGATGTGCGCATTGGGCTGCCAGAAACCAAGCTTGGCATTATGCCTGGTTTCGGCGGCTCAGTTCGCCTTCCACGCCTTATCGGGACTGATAACGCACTGGATATCATCGCCGCAGGTAAAGACATTGGTGCAGAAGAGGCATTGAAAAACGGCCTGATTGATGCCGTTGTCCCCGGTGAAAAACTGATTAATTCTGCAATATCAATGTTGGAACAGGCTATTGCAGGGAACCTTGATTGGAAAGCAGCACGCCAGCCAAAGTTAGAGCCCTTGAAACTCAATGAAGTTGAACGTGGCATGAGTTTTAGCGTGGCAAAAGGTATGGTGATGAAAGTTGCCGGCCCTCATTACCCAGCGCCTATTACCGCAGTTAAATCCATAGAAAAAGCCGCTACACTTGGCCGTGATGAAGCACTGGAAGTGGAAGCCGCCAACTTTATCCCTCTGGCGCAGACAGATGTTGCCCGTGCTTTGGTCGGTATTTTTCTTAATGACCAGTACATAAAAGGGCTGGCGAAAAAACATCTGAAAGAAGTTACAACACCTGAGTATGCCGCAGTTCTGGGCGCAGGGATTATGGGTGGTGGTATCGCCTACCAGTCTGCCCGTAAAGGGGTTCCTGTCATGATGAAAGACATCAATCAACAGGCCCTTGAATTAGGTATGAATGAAGCGGCGAAACTGCTGAACAAACAGTTTGAACGTGGCCGTCTTGACGCCATAAAAATGGCGCGAACCCTTTCTTCTATTCAACCTACATTAAATTATGCCGGTATCGGACAGGCTCAAATAGTGATTGAAGCAGTAGTAGAGAATCCGAAGATCAAAGCAGCTGTACTCTCAGAAACTGAAACTCTGGTTAATGAAGATTGTGTTCTGGCATCCAACACTTCAACAATTCCAATTTCAGAATTAGCTAAGTCCCTAAAACGCCCAGAAAATTTCTGTGGTATGCATTTCTTTAACCCAGTGCATCGTATGCCACTGGTTGAAGTGATCCGCGGTGAAAAAACCTCTGAAAAAACAATTTCAACTGTAGTTGCTTACGCCAGCAAAATAGGTAAAACACCTATTGTTGTTAACGACTGTCCGGGATTCTTTGTAAACCGGGTACTGCTCCCTTATCTCCTTGGCTTCGGTATGTTGTTGCGTGACGGTGGTGATTTCCGCCAAATAGACAAAATTATGGAGAAGGAATTTGGCTGGCCAATGGGTCCTGCTTATCTTATTGATGTCATTGGTCTTGATACTGCATATCATTCTCAGTCAGTCATGGCTCAAGGGTTCCCGGATCGTATGCAGCGTGATTATAAAGATGCTATTGATGTTCTATATGAAAATCAACGCTACGGACAGAAAAACGGTATCGGTTTCTATAAGTACACACAGGATAAGAAAGGCAAACCAAAGAAAGAGCAGGACGAGCAAACTGATCAACTGTTGGCAACCATCTGCCAACCGAAGAATAATTTCTCCGGTGAAGAGATCATTGCCCGTACGATGATCCCAATGATCAACGAAGTTGCCCGCTGCTTGGAAGAAAGTGTCATTGCCAGCCCGGCAGAAGCGGATATGGCTCTGGTTTATGGTATTGGTTTCCCTCCGTTCCGCGGTGGTGTTTTCCGTTATCTGGAAACAATGGGAACAGCAAATTACGTTAAAATGGCTGAGAATTATGCTCACCTCGGTGCTCTTTATCAGGTACCACCTGGTTTGAAAGCCAAAGCTGAACGTAATGAAAGTTACTACCCTACAGCAGCAACGATTGCTGTCAGCACCGGAACAACAGCGTGAGGTCTGGAAACATGGAAAATGTAGTCATTATTGATGGCATCCGCACCCCAATGGGGCGCTCAAAAGGTGGTGCATTCCGTCAGGTCCGGGCTGAAGATCTCTCTGCTCACCTGATGAAAGAGATATTTAAACGTAATCCGGCAGTGCAGAAACACAAGATAGATGATATCTACTGGGGCTGTGTTCAGCAAACTCTGGAGCAAGGTTTCAACATTGCTCGTAATTCTGCACTACTGGCTGATATCCCTCACTCTGTACCTGCCGTGACCGTTAACCGGCTATGCGGCTCATCAATGCAGGCGCTGCATGATGGTGCCCGCATGATTATGACCGGAGAAGCCAATGTCACACTGATTGGTGGTGTAGAACACATGGGCCATGTTCCGATGACTCATGGTGTGGATTTCCACCCTAAAATGAGCCTGAGTGTCGCCAAGGCCGCAGGAGTTATGGGTTTAACCGCCGAAATGCTGGCAAAGATTCACCATATCAGCCGTGAAATGCAGGATGAATTTGCACTTCGCTCTCACCAAAATGCAACACAAGCAACACAATCAGGTGCATTCTCCAATGAGATATCACCAATTTATGGTCACGATGCCGATGGCATACTAAAACTGTTTGATTACGATGAAGTGATCCGTCCAGATACCAATCTGAAAGATCTGGCAGCTCTGCGTCCTGTCTTCGATCCGGTAACAGGCTCGGTTACAGCAGGCAGCTCCTCTGCCTTATCCGATGGTGCATCTGCGATGCTGATAACCAGTGAAAGCTATGCTAAAAATCTGGGACTAAAACCTCGCGCCCGTATCCGTTCAATGGCTGCTGTTGGTTGTGATCCTTCCATTATGGGATATGGCCCTGTCCCTGCTACACAGAAAGCTCTCAAAAAAGCAGGTTTAGGGCTGGATGATATTGGCGTAATTGAACTAAACGAAGCATTTGCCGCTCAATCAATTGCCTGCATGAAAGGTCTGAATTTGCTGGATCGCATGGATGACAAAGTGAACCTTAATGGTGGAGCAATCGCTCTCGGGCATCCATTAGGCTGTTCAGGTGCTCGCATTACAACAACATTGTTGAATCTAATGGAGCGCCACGATGTTCAGTTTGGGTTGGCAACCATGTGTATCGGTTTAGGCCAAGGTATTGCCACTATTATAGAAAGAATGGATTAAGAACTTATCTGTAGAAAATATTATAACTGAGTCGTTGTTGCCGTAATTCCCGCCTGTCAGGGGCGGGTTTTTTTTATTATTATTTTAAATGAATTCGAAAGCATCGCCATACATGTTGTCAGCAGAAGCATCACGCTCACTACAAAAACGCTCACGAGCAATTTTTGCCATTTCAAATCGCCCTGCAATATAGATATCATAATTGGCTAAACTACCAAAATCCTCTAGTACCGCTTTGAGCACGGTTCCAGTACGTCCACACCATCCATTCTCCGACTGTTCAACAACCGGAACAACCATCAGATTAGGATAACGCTCTGTAAGTAATTGCAATTCAGCCAAGTCATATAAATGTTGTGATTCTCTACCACCCCAATAAATAGAAATCTGGCGTTCAGGTTGTTCTTCCAATGCTGTCAGCAATATAGAACGGGTATAAGAGAAACCCGTCCCTCCCGCAATCAATAACAGCGGATTAGTACTGTTCTGACGGAACCAAGCCTTACCATGAGGGATATCAACATTGATCACTTTCTGATCCAAAATTCTATCCATCACCGCCATAGCATATAAATTCAGCTCAGAAGCACCAATATGCAGTTCAATAAACTTCTTTTCTGAAGGTGTTGATGCCATTGAAAACGGACGTTTATCTCTCGGATCCATCACCACCATCAGATACTGACCGGCGCGGAATGAGAACGGAGAATCGGGAAGTAACCGTACCCGATAAACCGTATCAGTAATAGCCTCTACAGAGGTTACTTTACAGCTCAGTGTTGTCATGCGTTCCCTCTTATGGTCCTAAAATATCTAATTCATCCCAAATCTTGTTGACGCGGGTACGCACTTCTTCACTCATCACAATAGGGCGTCCCCATTCCCTCTGCGTCTCCCCCGGCCATTTGTTCGTTGCATCCATTCCCATTTTCGATCCTAATCCTGAGACTGGTGATGCAAAATCGAGATAATCGATTGGTGTATTCTCCATTAATACTGTATCTCTTGCCGGATCCATTCGTGTAGTTATTGCCCAAATGACATCGTTCCAGTCTCTGGCATTAATATCATCATCACAAACAATAACAAATTTTGTATACATAAATTGCCGCAGATACGACCAAACTCCCATCATGACTCGCTTGGCATGACCAGCGTACTGTTTCTTCATGGTCACAACGGCAAGACGATAGGAACAGCCTTCCGGCGGCAGATAAAAATCAACAATTTCAGGAAACTGCTTTTGTAAAATCGGTACTAACACTTCATTCAGTGCAACCCCTAACACAGCAGGTTCATCCGGCGGGCGACCAGTATAAGTCGAATGATAAATAGCATCGTGACGCTGAGTAATATGCGTTACGGTGAACACTGGGAACATATCGATTTCATTATAATAACCCGTATGGTCACCATATGGCCCTTCCGGGGCTAATTCGCCAGGCTCAATATATCCCTCTAATATGATCTCAGCACTTGCTGGTACCTCCAGGTTATTTGAAAGACATTTCACAACTTCTGTTTTATATCCTCTTAATAACCCAGCAAATGCATATTCCGATAATGTGTCAGGAACTGGCGTCACAGCACCTAATATTGTCGCTGGATCGGCACCTAACGCAACAGCTACCGGGAAGCGTTCTCTTGGATGAGCCTGACACCATTCCTGAAAATCAAGGGCTCCACCGCGATGAGATAACCAACGCATGATGAGTTTATTTTTACCTAGTACCTGCTGGCGATAAATACCAAGATTTTGCCGCTCTTTATTCGGACCACGGGTTACTGTCAGCCCCCAAGTAATTAGCGGGGCAGCGTCTTCTGGCCAACAGTGCATTATAGGAAGACGGGTTAAGTCTACATTATCACCAGCCCAAACTTGCTCCTGACAAGGCGCACTATTAAGCCGTTTGGTCGGCATATTAAGAACTTGCTTAAATTTCGGTAGCTTCTCCACCAAGTCACGAAAACCTTTCGGAGGATCAGGCTCTTTCAAAAAAGCCAGTAACTTACCTACATCATGCAAAGCCTTAACATCTTTCTGTCCCATCCCCATAGCAACACGTTCAGTAGTACCAAACAAATTACACAATACAGGCATTGAATAACCTTTGGGATTCTCAAACAGCAAGGCAGGTCCACCAGCGCGAAGGGTACGATCCGCAATTTCAGTCATCTCTAAATAAGGATCAACTTCGAAGCTAACACGTTTCAACTCACCTTTCTGCTCCAACAAGACCAGAAAATCTCTTAAGTCACGGTATTTCATACTATCCATTCGTGCCGGTTTTTAAGGGGAAAGACATTATAAGCTATCCCACTTAGCTTTTTTATATTTTTATCGTAAGACTACAAACTAAACCAATAACTTACTAAAAAGCAATGGGTTTAATTCAACCTTGCGACCTCAAAGTCAAATACAACGCAATGGGACCCAATTAGCTAATACTTTGGTATCAAACTGCTCAGGGAAAAATTTATTGTGTTGGAATATTTTAAACCCTTCATTCTTACCACTAAAATAACGCAGTTCTTCGCCATTAATATGCAAACCACTACCTTCACGTAATGCAATCACTATCTCTTCTGGGTTCATTGCACAGAATTCAGCCAAACGTTCATCACGAGTTTCCCCCATATGTCCACTAATATGGCTATCAATATAGTGAGGGTTAATTTGTACGGGGAACAATCCGATGGATGGTATGACAACAGCGTTACAGACAGGCATATCGTTAGTAGTACGAATACTTGGAGTCGCCACATTGCAACCCGCACTCCAACCAATATATGGAATATTACGTTCACGCACTGCGCGCTGGATTGGTACAATCAAACCGTTTTCATGTAATAGCTGATTCAGCAACCAAGTATTTCCGCCACTAACCAAAATACATTCTGCATTTTCAATCGCCTGAACAGGAGAGTTAAAACGTTCAATATTTGTTACCCTTATTCCTAAAGCTTCTCCTAGCTCTTTAGCACGCTGCTCATGATCACCTTGAATAACCGCATATGCAATCAACACAGCAGAGCAAATATCATGTTTCTCAATCATTACATCTAACCGCTCTTTGGCATAACTCAACCAATTCGGATTACCTGAAAGTTTACCATTACTCAGCAGAAATACTTCCATATTTCTTTTCCTTATATTAATTGCAGACAGAACCACCAGCATTATATTGATCGCTTTGCCCATGGCTTACCATGATATTACTCACAGCTTTCTTACTAAGAAACGTAGTATCTACTCATAACAATAAATATCTATCATCAAACAATTATCACTGAGATAATTCCTGTAATGCCCTTTCCTATTTTGCTATGCTTAATAGTCATTGGATCAAGGTTAAATAAACATGGAAAACTGGTACCTCATCTACTGTAAGCGTGGGCAAATTTCACGAGCAATAGAAAATCTGGAACGACAGGATGTTGCCTGCCTGACTCCTACCGCAAAAATTGAAAAAATAACTCGCGGTAAACGTACTGTGAATACAGAACCCCTTTTTCCTAATTACCTATTTGTTCAGTTTGACCCAGAAGTTATTCATACCACGACTATCCATTCAACACGTGGCGTTAGCCATTTTGTTCGTTTTGGTATACGCCCAGCTATCGTACCGGACGCTCTTATTAATGAAATCATGTCTGCAACAGAGCAAGAATATGTATCACCAGATACACCTGTGACCGGTGATACGGTATTAATTACTGAAGGGATATTTGAAGGATTGCAGGCTATCTACAATGAGCCAGATGGAGAAACCCGCTCTATTCTATTACTGAATATTCTGAATAAACAATTACCTAAAGCGCTTGATAACAAACAGTTTGTGAAACTTTAATCAGACAAAAAACGGGCAGAATTCACATTCACCCGTTTTTAATCAAATATTAAAACCTCTGCTCATATAACTGTTGAGCAACCTGTTTTGCAAAATATGTCAGCACGCCATCCGCTCCTGCACGCTTGAAGCATAGCAAGGACTCCATAATGACCTGCTCCTGTAACCAACCATTCTGGATCGCTGCCATGTGCATGGCATATTCGCCAGATACTTGATAAGCAAAAGTCGGTACACCAAAGGTGTCTTTTACCCGGCGGATCACATCCAGGTAAGGCATACCCGGTTTAACCATTACAGTATCGGCACCTTCCTGCAAATCCTGTGCAATCTCCTGCAATGCTTCATCACTGTTAGCCGGGTCCATCTGATAGGTTTTTTTATTACCACCTTTCAGATGACTACTTGAACCGATCGCATCACGGAATGGACCATAATAACCCGAAGCATACTTAGCAGAATAAGCCATAATCTGAGTATTGACATGGCCTTCCGCTTCAAACAACTCGCGGATTGCACCAATACGTCCATCCATCATATCGCTCGGTGCGACAATCTCAGCCCCAGCCTCTGCATGTGACAGAGCCTGTTTGATCAAAATTTCTTTGGTTACATCATTAATCACATAACCATCTTGATCGATGATCCCATCCTGACCATGTGTAGTAAATGGATCTAATGCCACATCAGTCAGTAATCCCAATTCAGGAACAGCATTTTTCAACGCACGAACCGTACGTTGAACCAACCCATCAGGGCTATAAGCTCCTTTCGCATCCAAAGATTTTTTATCTGCTTCAATAACAGGGAACAGAGACAAAACAGGAATACCCAGTCGGGCAATCTCTTCAGCTTCTTTCAGCAAAAGATCCATTGTCAGACGATACACTCCTGGCATAGAAGGTACTTCTTGACGACGGTTAGTGCCTTCCATGACAAACACCGGATAGATTAAGTCATTAACAGTTAATTGATTTTCAGCAACCAAACGACGGGAAAAATCATGACGGCGCACTCGGCGCATACGGCGACCAGGGAAAGTTCCTGGAAATGCATAGCTCATATAGCTCTCCTAACTCAAACCCAGCGCATAGACGCTGGGTTAATTAATATGCTATCGCTTTGAGTTAATTATCTTAGCACTACAGAACAACATGTTAAGATTACTATTATCACCTTTCCGTATTTGCTTCTGATGTTTGCTCTTCTTCTGAACGATCTCCCAGTTTGCGCTGTCCGGTGTAGAAACGGGAAAGCAAAATCCCCAATTCAAACAGTAGATACATAGGAATAGCGAGTAAGGTTTGTGAGAAAACATCCGGCGGCGTTAATAACATGCCAACAACAAAAGCACCTACCAAAATATACGGCCGTTTTTTCTTCAGGGATTCGGGTGTAACTACCCCACTCCAGCACAATAAAATAATGGCAACCGGTACTTCAAAAGAGACACCAAAGGCCATAAATAGTGCCATGACAAAGCTCAAATAATTACTAATATCCGTTGCAATCAGAACCCCTACAGGAGCTGTCTTAGCAAAGAATCCAAAAGCAATCGGAAACACAACAAAGTAAGCAAATGCCATCCCCAAATAGAACAACAGGCTACTGGAAACGAGCAGAGGGATCATCAAACGACGTTCATGCTTATATAACGCGGGCGCAATAAATGCCCATACCTGATAGAGAACCATAGGTGCAGATACGAATATAGACACCATAATGGTTAGCTTTATTGGTGTAAAAAAGGGAGAGGCAACATCCGTCGCTATCATACTGGCACCTTGAGGTAATTGCTTAATCAAAGGTGCAGAGATCATCTGATAGATATCGTTAGAAAAATAGACCAACGCTAAAAAAACCACTAATACAGTAAGTAAACTGTTTAGAATTCGCTTACGCAGTTCAATAAGGTGACTGATAAGTGGTTGAGTATCATCAACAGCCATGTTTTTGTGTTCACCATTAACTTAATCAGAAGTTTTTTTCTTCGTTTCAGAAACCGCTTTATCATCCACCGGAGAAGATGATATGGGCGAAGCCACAATCTGAGACGCTGCTGGCTTTTGGGCCACCTCATCTGTTTCTGATGCTTTCATATTCCCTGCATCAGGCTCATTTTGGTATGCCTTTTTCAAAGACTCAGCCGCTTCTTTTAGCTCATCCATCGAAGCTTTCAATTCCGGGGACAAATTCTGTAACCCCGCCTCTTCTTCGACTTTTTTCAGGCTTTCCTGGAGCTCTTGCAATTTCAGCTCCTGAGCAAGCTCATTTTGGACGTTAGCCGCTAAAGAGCGTAATGCTCTGATCCAACCGGCAACCGTTTTAACTGCCACAGGTAGCCGTTCTGGCCCCAGAACCACCAAGCCAATGACCATAACCAACAGCAGTTCACTAAAACCAATGTCAAACACGGTTTATACCTGCTCTTTGTTTTTGCTCTCAGATGATTCAGATTGAGCGGCAGATTGCTTTTCAGCAATGTTTTTAGTCTCAAAATCAGCATCATTACTGGTTTTCTGAGCTTGCTGAGGCGGATTATCATCCCCTATCGCTTTTTTAAAACCTTTAATAGATGCTCCCAGATCAGACCCCAGAGTACGGAGTTTGTTTGTGCCGAATAACAGTACTACGATGACAGCAATGATGAGTAATTGCCAAATACTTATACCGCCCATTCTGGTTTACCTCTTTAACAGGGATTATCATTGATAGCTCATTATACGACGAACTATATATTCGAAAATACCGAAGACAAATTTTACTTTGTTTTACTTAACTCACACCAGCCAAACAGCCATGAGACGACACCCGCGCCCATAAACAACCAAGGAATATTGACTAAGCCAGACAACAAAAACAAACTCCCACAAAGAAACAATGTCGCACCAACACCGAGCAAATACTGCGACTGTCGCTGTTTTGTCTGCTGCCCTTTTAACTGATCTGATAGCTTCTCAATGTTGGCTTGCAAATGTTTATGCTGTTGAAGACTGTCATACACTAATTCAGGTAGTTCCGGCAACTTTTCTGCCCAATAAGGTGCTTTTTCTTTCAGCGCCCGAATAATAGCCGGCAATCCAACCTGACTATGTAACCACTCCTCCAGAAAGGGTTTTGCTGTTTTCCACAAATCAAGCTGTGGATAGAGCTGTCGTCCTAACCCTTCTACATACAAAAGCGTTTTTTGCAGAAGCACTAACTGAGGCTGCACTGCCATATGAAAACGGCGGGCAGTATTAAATAGATTCAGAAGAACATGACCAAACGAAATTTCCGCCAGTGGCTTCTCAAATATTGGCTCACAAACTGTACGGATTGCAAATTCAAAGTCTTCGACATTAGTATCACTGGGAACCCAACCTGAATCCACATGAAGTTCAGCAACTTTCCGGTAATCACGATTAAAGAAAGCGATAAAATTTTCCGCCAGATAACGTTTATCATCTTTATTAAGCGAACCAACAATACCGTAATCAATACCAATATAAAACGGATCTTCAGGATGCTCATAACTGATAAAGATATTTCCCGGATGCATATCCGCATGGAAAAAACTGTCACGGAAGACTTGAGTAAAAAAGACCTGTACTCCCCGTTCAGCCAGCAATTTCATATTGGTATTCTGCGCTTCCAGTGCTTCAATATCAGAAACCGGAATACCATAAACTCGTTCCATCACCAAAACATTTTCACGGCAATAATCAGAATAAATTTCCGGTACATAAAGCATTGAGCTATTTTCGAAATTACGGCGAAGCTGAATTGCATTAGCGGCTTCACGCAGTAAATTCAGCTCATCAATCAACGTCTTTTCGTATTCCCGCACCACTTCACGAGGGCGTAAACGACGCCCATCAGGCAACAGCATCGGTACCCAATTAGCCAGGCGATACATTAACCGAATATCCGCTTTGATAACCGGCAGAATATCAGGGCGGATGACTTTGATAACAATTTCCTGACCGTTCTCTTTTAACCGGGCAGTATGTACCTGCGCAATTGAAGCAGAGGCCAAAGCTATAGGTTCAAAATCATCAAACCAAGTTTCCAGCGGCCCCCCTAAAGAAGCTTCAATATATTGACGAGCCAAAGCACCGTCGAAAGAGGCAACCCGGTCTTGCAACAATGCCAGTTGATCAGCTATTGCCGGAGGAAAAAGATCACGCCGTGTTGAAAGCATCTGTCCAAATTTAATCCAGACAGGCCCTAACTCCTGTAAGGCAAGTCTCAGCCTCTCTCCAAGCGATTTATCTTTATGTCTATTCGGGATCCAAAACAACAAATAACGTCCAAAACGAAGAGGCCAAGTCAAACGAATTCGAGGAATCAGCTCATCCAATCCGTAAGAAAGAAAAACCCGTATGATCAAATAAAGGCGCCTTAATTCACCTGGAGTCATATTTTTCCTCTAATACTGCCAATCGTTGTTCTATTTGACTGATATCTTTAGTCAACACGCTGACTTCTTCGCTGAAATAAGCCACTTCAAGCGCATTTGGCACCAGTTTCCATTCTTCCGTTAATGTTTCCACCAGATAATTTTTCTGACATTCTATTGAGCCGGAAACAAACTGAAATCCCTTTTTAATGGCCTGGCTGATACCTTCAGCAGCGATATCCCCGAGATAAGGGGAAAGATAATGAGCCAAATCCCATTCAACCATATCCAACAAAGCAGACCATTGCTGAACAACCTGCATATCCCCTTCAATAACCATTTCACCACTATTGAGCAACCTGGAAATTTGTTGTCGATCTCGTAGCTTAAGCAAAGCAGCAAAGTTAGTTTTAACGGTGCAATCGGCCGCTTCAGCCCATTGACTTAATACATCCACTTGTTTTTCACTGAATACTAATGTGAGTGGTGTATTCATTTCTTCCAGTTCAATCGACAAAACTTTGCCCACCAGCCGCATACGTGCAGGTCTTAATACTGGTTCGCGGTACAACAAGTGGTTCAACGATCTTTCCATCACTGCGGTTAAAACCGGCATAAGTGTGGAATTAATGGCTGTACTCAGTGATGGTTTTTCCATCTCAGAATTTAAAACCTCTGTGTAGTGCAACAATACCGCCGGTCATATTGGTATAAGTCACCTGTTCAAAACCAGCATTTTCCATCATGGTTTTAAGTGTTTCCTGATCAGGATGCATACGGATGGATTCCGCCAGGTAACGGTAACTATCAGCATCCTGCACAAAAACCTGACCAATTTTTGGCAGTACATGGAAAGAGTATGCATCATAAGCTTTGCTTAATGGTGCGAGCAACGGTTTAGAGAACTCAAGCACCAATAAGCGCCCGCCCGGTTTCAAAACCCGAAACATAGAACGCAGAGCTTTTTCTTTTTCAGTTACATTACGCAAGCCGAAAGAGATAGTGATGCAATTAAAATAGTTATCAGGAAAAGGCAACGCTTCCGCATTAGCCTGCACATAGCTGACATTACCAACAATACCGGTATCACGTAATTTCTCACGCCCAACCTTCAACATAGACTCATTGATATCAGCAAGAACAACTTGACCCTTTTCACCAACTATACGGGAAAACTTAGCTGCCAGATCTCCGGTACCACCAGCTAAATCAAGGACTCTCTGGCATCGGCGAACACCACTGGCATTAATAGCCATACGTTTCCAAATACGATGGACGCCAAACGACATCAAATCATTCATTAAATCGTATTTTGCCGCAACGGAATGAAATACTTCGGCTACCATACCTTCTTTTTCATCTTTGGCTACGGTGCGGAAACCAAAATGTGTGGTTTGTTTCGTTTGGTCTACCATGTTATTTGCCCGTTTTTTATTCAAACTGTTATAAAAAGTGTATCAGCCTTTCAGATAAAACCCTATCCTGACGTTAATCATTATCACAGGATGGTTGGTTGGCCTTATTAGCCAATTCGGGATCAATAGAACGTTTCACCGCTACCCCTAACTTACGAAACCCCTCAGCCTGGCTTATCAGATTACCACGTCCTTCAGTAAGCTTGTTCATTGCCAACCGATAATTAAACTGAGCTTTATCCAGGCTTTGCCCTAAACCTTGCATATCATCCACAAACAAACGCATCTTATCGTACATACGGGATGCCTTATCCGCGATTAAACGCGCATTCTGGCTTTGATATTCATAGCGCCACAAGTTATTGATAGTACGCACAGCAACTAATAATGTTGATGGACTAACCAGCATAATATTGTGTTTAAGTGCCTCATCAAGCAGCTCAGGTGCCCTGTTGAGGGCAACCAAATAAGCAGGTTCAACCGGAATAAACATCAGTACATAATCCAACGATTTCAACCCAGGCAACTGCTGGTAATCTTTGCGGCTCAAACCACGGATATGACCTTTAATTGAGCTGATATGTTCCTGAAGGGCTGATTCCCGCTGGTGCTGATCTTCACTATTAAAATAACGCTCATAAGCGACCAGCGACATTTTGGCATCAATCACCACATCTTTCCCTTGCGGCAAATGAACAATAACATCGGGTTGGAAGCGGCTGTTACCCTCTGCCTTGATATTCACCTGAGTGCGAAATTCATGTCCTTCCCGTAAACCAGAAGCTTCCAGAATACGAGCCAGCACCACTTCCCCCCAATCTCCCTGAATTTTGTTGTCACCTTTAAGTGCATTAGTCAGATTGACTGCTTCTTTCGCCATTTGAACATTCAGTTGCTGCAAGTTACGGATTTCGTGTGCAAGAGTATGCCGTTCACGGGCTTCCTGACCAAAACTCTCCTGTACCTGACAGCGAAAACTATCAAGTTGTTCACGAAATGGAGCCAGAAGACTATTAAGGCTCTGGCGATTTTGCTCATCGGTACGACGCCCCGTTTGTTCAAAAATACGGTTAGCCAGGTTTTCAAATTGGGTATTCAGGCGTAGTTCACTGTTGATCAATAACCGCTGTTTCTCTTCGGCAGCAAGCCGGCTCTCTTCCAGACGTGTAATCACTTCCCGCAACTCAGATTCTTGCGCGTTATTGACTTCTCTCTGAGCCCGTAATTCTTGGTTCAGTTGCTCACATTCAACCCGCCAATAAACAGACTGCTCAAGTTTTTCATTGGCAACTGCAAGCTGACTACTCAGTTCCCGTAACTCCAGTTCCTGCTGCTGAATACGTTGATGAATGAAGAGCCAGACCAGAGCCCCACCGCCCAACAGGCCACCAAGAACGCCAATCAACGTATACAACAACTGGATATCCTATATTTCCTCTGTTACATTCTTCGACCAGCTAAGTTAAATTAACACTGTATAGATGTCCAGATTGATTTACACCGGTGGCTCAGTCTGCGAAGCGGCTCTCAATTAACTTATCCATTGAGCTAACCATTGCAAACCAAAAGCACCCGGAGCTAATACCCCAAAAGACCAGATAAGTGCGGAACAGATATTGGCAACCTGGAAGTAACGCAACGGCATGGTACAAATACCTGCCACCAATGGCACAATTGCACGGAATGGCCCAAAAAACCGACCAAGGAAAATGCTCCAAATACCCCAGCGCTCAAAGAAATTATGCGCTCGTGTCAGCAATTGTGGTTTGCGGGAAATCGGCCAGATTTTGCCAACATCACCTTTAAAATGCGCACCGGCGATATAGGATACCCAATCACCCAAAAAAGCCCCTACCGCTGCTGCCAACCAAATTGACCAGAAATTAAGGCCACTTTCACCTATTAATGCACCTAATCCAAGCAATATGATCGTTGCAGGCAATAACAAAGAGAAAAAAGCCAAAGATTCACCAAAAGCAAGCAAGAAAACAATCGGCATAATCCAAGTATCGTGTGCTTTAACAAAAGCGATTACCAATTCAACTATTTCATGAAGGCTCAAATTCAAATTCCTGTATTGATTAATACCACACTCAATTTAACCACTGTTGTATTAACCAGAATTAAACCAACTTCTTATTCAAGGAAATAACCTTGTAATTTCTGACGGGCAGAAAAATCAAGGCCAAGATCTTTCTCCAGCCATACATCTACACTGCCATAATTCTGGTTAATACTGTTTAGTGCCGCCATTAAAAACTCTTCTCTGACGGAATAGACATAAGCGAATTTCTCAACCATATCATCACTCATGGTTTTCGCGTGTTCATTTAACAAATATTCACGGTAAGGTGCCAGCGTGGCCTTCGTCACCAAATAATCTTCCATTACCGTATCTAAATCGGCCCCAAGAGCAAACAACACCAGTGCAGAACCCACACCCGTTCTGTCTTTACCTACCGCACAATGTTGTACTATCCCGCCCTTTTCCGGCTGTTGCAGCAACTTAACTAATATCTTATAGGCCTCATTTTTCAAAGGCAGTAATTTATAAAGACGGAACATAAATGACTGAGGATCAAATTGTTCCAACATCTCTGATGTCAATTTTTCCAGATTCGCATTCACTTCCTTGGATAATGGATTGGCAGGAGCATGATGATAATTAGCCCCATTCCATACCAGATCAGGCTTATCTTCTATTTCACCTATGTCACGATAATCTATGATTTGAAAGAGGTTTTTATTTGTCAGGAAAGATTGGTCTTTTTCTGTTAAACGATCCAAAGCACCAGAGCGAAAAAGTAAACCTGATTTAATTTTCCCACCACTGGCTACCATTTTACCGCCTAAATCACGAAAATTAATCCCGCCATGAAGGGGAAGTACTGATGGATGCAATAAAGATGTAGTAATCATGATGACTCTTAATGAGTTGTAAATTTCAAAAACATTAACAGATTTCTGTTTAAAAGAAGAGTGAGCCGGAATACTCCGGCCCAAAAAGTATTATTTACAACAAACGGCGAGCAGCTTCGACTATGATCCCCAATGCGTTACTTTCTGTTTTCTTAAGTAGCTCAACATCAGGAATTTCCTGCTGAGTACGGTTAACAATGACACCGGCAACCATACCTGCACGCAGCCCCTGGCTTGCACACATAGTCAACAAAGTTGCAGATTCCATTTCATAGTTCATGACGCCCATCGCCTGCCATTCAGCCATGGAACCTTTAAAACGGCTCACAACACGGCCGGAATAGGTATCGTAGCGTTCCTGACCAGGATAGAAAGTATCGGAAGAGGCCGTTACACCCACATGTGTCGTTGCACCGGAATCTTTTGCGGCTTCATACAGTGCAGTGGTACAGTCAAAATCGGCAACCGCCGGGAATTCCATTGGAGCAAAATGCAAGCTGGCACCATCCAAACGAACAGCAGCCGTGGTTACCAGCACATCTCCAACATTGATATTTTCCTGGATTGCACCTGTTGTCCCAATACGCAAGAAAGTACGAACCCCCAATTGTGCTAATTCTTCAACAGCGATGGAAGTTGATGGGCCACCAATTCCCGTGGAACATACAATAACCGCTTTACCATCAATTTCTGCACGCCACGACGTGAACTCACGCAAAGAAGCAAGATGAACTGGGTTATCCATCAATCTTGCAATTTTTTCTACACGTTTCGGATCGCCTGGAACAATAGCTAAAGTTGCGCCTTGCAGGTCGCTTTTGGTCAGACCTAAGTGAAATACATCAGACATATCAGACTCCTCAAAGGGAAAGATTTATAACGAAATTAGTTGAAATCTACTGTATTGAGCATTTAGACATCTTTTAGTGATAAATATCACTTCGAAGTAAGATAAAAAAGAAAAACGTACATTATTTTGAGATATAAGTCACAAAATAATCATAAAATGAGTAAAAATAAGCGAACTATTATAAAGACAAAAATTAACATATGACTAAATAGCAATCACAAACGCAAAAATAAAGAACCGGGCATTTCCTTATCTGCCATAAGCTAAACTGAATACGCTCATATATGTAACAAACAGCCAATTGTTTAATTATATTTATGATTTTAATAATGGCGGGAACAAAATATATCCAAATGGCTAACCTGATTTATTGATTGTCAAGACAAAAAACAAATGACTATCTCATCGAAATTTTCTATCCAGAGAATCGATAGCAATAAATATTAACAAGAAACAGCACAATAATAAAAATTACTTTCACAATAACTTTATCCTATGAAAAATATATTTAAAAATTACCTGTATTTTATCCAAAAAAAATTAAGAATAAAATTTTATTTCTTATTTTTCACCATATTCTCTTTATATTCTCAACAAAAATAAAACAATTACCAAATATAAATATCACCGTCACCCTTTAATAGGGTACATATTGTTTAAACATATTAGAACCTTTCCATCATACAGGAGTACTACCTATGGCAACACAGAAAACAGTTTTGATTACCGGTTTTGAGCCTTTTGACGATGAAAAGATTAATCCATCATGGGAAGCAGTCAAGCAGTTACAAGGGCGTGAATTGTGTGGAGCGCGCATAGAAGCACGCCAGCTTCCATGCGTATTCAACGTCTCCCTGACTTGCTTATATGCTGCTATTGATAACGTCCAACCTGACTTAGTAATTGCCGTAGGACAGGCGGGCGGTAGACCAAATATCACAGTGGAACGCGTGGCGATTAATATCAACGATGCACGTATTCCTGATAATCAAGGTAACCAGCCTATCAATACGCCAATCGTAGCAACCGGTCCCGCCGCCTATTTTGCTACGTTACCCATCAATGCAATGGTCAAAGGTTTACATGAAGCAGGACTCCCAGCTTCAATTTCACAGACCGCAGGTACTTTCGTCTGCAATCATGTCATGTATGGCTTGCTGCATCATCTGACGTACACCAATCCTAAAATACGTGGGGGTTTTATCCATATCCCTTATCTGCCTGAGCAGGCAGTGCGGTACTCTGGCACACCGAGTATGGCACTGGAAACAGTAATAACAGCACTGGAAATCGCCATTGATGAAGCATTAAAAAACAGTGAGGATATCGCCATCAGTGGAGGTGCAACTCATTAATTTGATATTCTGTTCACGCAGTTAAAAGTTCTCCACAAAAGTGACAGGCACAGAGAAATACGATCTACTGGATAATGTTAACCAAATAGCAAAGACAATCCTCTCTGTGCTTGCACAATGTCCGTATGTAACTTATACCCTTCATCTTTCAAGTTGCTGCTTTGTTGGCTGCTTTCACTCACCCCAGTCACATAGTTATCTATGCTCCTGGGGATTTGTTCACTTACCGCCGCGCTGCAACTCGAAATCTATTAGGTATATCAAGCACTTGATATTTTTTTAAACTATTAATCAATATGCCATTTACATAGGTTACTTTATAATTCCGACTGTTATTATATTGAAATTTAGTTTATTCAACAAAATCGGTCATACCGTATGGGAATATAAATCATCTTTAGTTATAAAATTAGATATATTTTCCAAGTCTACTGACAGAATTATCTCACCTAGTATCCCACGATTAATATCAGATTCGTCTATTTTTGTTAATTTTATTTCTGAAAGATGACCACTCATATTTTTAAAATAATTATCCTCATGATTTTTAGTTCTGATTACCCTCCGTTTTGAATACAGATCATATTTATAGACCTCTGTATTAATTTCTTCAGGAAAATACATTTGACCAACAAAAGCAAAATGCTCTTCTTCATTGATATCCTTGCTGATCTGTCTAATTGCAATATGAATATGAGTTGCTCTACCAACATAAAACCCTGGATAAATAGTGGTAAAATTGACCACCCCATTTTTATCCGATTGTTGAGCCCCTCGTAGAAAAACTTTATCATCAGTTCTGTTGATACCGGATATTTCACCGACTTCAGGTGGTATATCCGGACTTATATAACTCCAACCAGAATATTTCCCCCGACTATTACAATGCCAAATATCAACAAATAATTTATCAACAGGCTTACATGTTTTCTCATCCATAATAGTTACTTTTAATAAAAAAGGTATTCCTGCTTCTGAATCAGTAATATCCCGCCTTACAATTTTACTATTCCGAAAATATGGCCCTGATATCTGCTCTGGGGCAAGGGTACACACACCTATTCCATTTCCATTCTGTGACGATAATTTTCCTTCCGCACGTGCCAGGCCAATTGGAGCAAGTGCAGCCGTCGCCGTGAGAGCAGCGCTACCTTTTAAAAAATCTCTTCGAGAGCTACTTTTCTTACCTTGCAAATTATTAACATCCATATAATTCTCCCTTTAATTATTTAGTTTCTATTACAATGCTTACAGTTTCCATTTTGTTACGTCGCGGGTATTTTGTTAATAAAACGTATTTTTTCCAATATCAATATGGAATATATATATAAGTCACAAAAAGTTTGATTACAGAGGATGCCCCATTAAACAATGAGAATCCCCAAGAGAAAGATTATTTATAAAAATAGCCCACCACCAATAAAGGTGATGGGCAAATTACTGGATTGAGTTATTTTACTGATTCGCGGAGACGTTTCGCCGCCTGTACCATATTTGCCAGTGACTGGCGGGTTTCAGTCCAACCACGGGTTTTCAGACCACAATCCGGATTAACCCACAAGCGTTCAACCGGAATACGATCAGCCGCTTTGCGTAACAATGCTTCAATCCATTCAACACTAGGTACGTTAGGTGAATGAATATCATAAACACCTGGTCCGATCTCATTCGGATAAGAGAAGTTTTCGAATGAATCCAGCAACTCCATATCTGAACGGGAAGTTTCAATGGTAATCACGTCCGCATCCAGTGCCGCAATAGAAGGCATGATGTCATTAAACTCGCAATAACACATATGAGTGTGAATCTGTGTGTCATCTTCGGCAATTGCAGCGCTCAATTTAAATGCATCCACAGCCCAATCGAGATATGCCTGCCACTCTTCGCGACGCAGAGGTAAACCTTCGCGCAATGCCGGCTCATCAATCTGGATGATACCAATGCCAGCTTTCTGCAAATCGTCCACTTCATCACGCAGTGCCAATGCAATCTGTTTAGCGATAGTCTCACGGCTGACATCTTCCCTTGGGAATGACCAGCAGAGGATAGTCACCGGCCCGGTTAACATCCCTTTGACAGGTTTATCCGTCAGCGATTGAGCATACTTAGCCCACTCTACAGTGATAGCCTCAGGGCGGCTGACATCACCAATAATCACTGGTGGCTTAACACAACGGGAGCCATAGCTCTGAACCCAGCCATTCTGCGTAAAGGCAAAGCCATCAAAGTGTTCACCGAAGTATTCCACCATGTCGTTACGTTCCGCTTCACCATGAACCAATACATCCAATCCTAAACGTTCCTGTTCGTTGATTGCCTGCTTGATATGTTCACAAATGTTGGTGCGATAGCTGGCACCATCTACCCGGCCTTTTTTGAAATCCAGACGCAAGCCGCGGATTTCCGTTGTTTGCGGGAATGATCCAATCGTTGTTGTTGGCCACAATGGCAGGTTATAGCGCTGACGCTGTACTTCCGCACGCTGCGGATAGAGTTGATTACGTTCACTATCCTGTGGCTCAATAGCGGCAAGGCGATGAGTAACAGTCTGATTATTCACCCGCTTAGATTCACGACGGGCACAGATTGGTGCACTGTAAGCATCCAATTCTGCTTGTTTACTGTCTTCTGGCTGATTCAACGCCGCAGCCAGCAGAGCCAATTCCTCACATTTCTGCAATGCGAACGCAAACCAACTTTTCACCTCTGCATCAAGAGCTGTTTCGTCACTCAGATCGATAGGGCTGTGCAGAAGAGAACAAGATGAACCAATCCACAGTGTACGACTCTCTACCAGTGGTTTAATCAACTGATATTTAGCGGTTAAATCAGCGCGCCATACGTTACGGCCATTAATTACGCCTAGGGAAAGCAGCCACTCTTTTGGCAATGACTCATGCAGCTGCGCAACATCATCTTTACCGGCAACCAGATCCACATGCAGCCCTTGTACAGGCAGAGATTTAATGATTTCCAGGTTGTGACCAACGCTATCGAAGTAGGTGGTCAGCAACAATTTAACCTGCCCCTGAAGTGCCTGATAAGCAACCGGATAAGCTGCCAGCCACTCTTCTGGCAATTCCAGTACCAACGCAGGTTCATCAATCTGAACCCATTCAATACCACGTTTAGCCAGCTCAGCTAACACTTGCTGATAAACAGGAAGAATATCTTCCAGTAAAGAGAGGCGATCAAACACCTGACCTTTCACTTTACCCAACCACAGATAAGTCACCGGTCCCAGTAAAACGGGTTTCACTTTATGACCCAGAGCCAAAGCCTCATCCACTTCTTCCAGTAACTGAGTCCAACTCAGTTTAAATTCCTGACCTTGCTGAAATTCCGGCACAATATAATGGTAGTTAGTATTAAACCATTTAGTCATTTCTGCGGCGGCGGCTGGCTCACCAGTCGGTGCACGACCGCGGGCAATGCGGAATAGTGTATCCAGATCAATAGTGCCATCTGCATTCTGATGACGCGGTGGTACATTACCCAGCAATAAGCTGGTAGTCAGAACATGATCATACCAGGCGAAATCACCAACCGGCACTAAATCAACACCAGCCTGCTTCTGTTGTTCCCAGTGACGGGCACGTAACTCACGGCCAGTTTCCAATAATTCTTGCTGAGAAATTTTCCCTGCCCAATAATTTTCCTGAGCTTTTTTTAATTCTCTTTTCAAACCGATACGTGGAAAGCCAAGTGTGTGATTAATAATCGTCATTTCATTATCCCGTCATTTTTAGCCGTCTAGATGTTTACACATCCATAATCAACAGGTAAGGTATAAACCACAAGCGCAATTTATTCATAATCATCCTGAAGGTTTCTCATGATCGAAATAAAACATTTAAAAACATTACAATCATTGAGTCATTGTGGTTCATTAGCAGCAGCGGCCAATCACTTGCATCAGACACAATCCGCCTTGTCTCATCAATTCAGCGATCTTGAACACCGCCTTGGCTTCCGATTGTTTATCCGTAAAAGTCAACCGCTTCGTTTCACACCACAGGGTGAAGTTTTATTACGGTTGGCAGAACAAGTGCTCCCACTGGTCCAAAACGCACTGCGCGAATGCAAGGATCCAGGCCAGACCAATCTGCGTATCGCTATTGAATGCCATAGCTGTATTCAATGGCTGACACCCGCACTCAAATATTTCCGTGAAACCTGGCCACAGGTCAATGTGGATTTCAAATCCGGCGTCACTTTTGATCCACAACCTGCACTACTGCAACGGGAATTGGATGTCGTTCTGACATCAGATATCCTTCCTGATAGCGATCTACACTACACACCGCTATTTGATTATGAGGTCAAATTGATTGTCGCCCCAGATCATCCTCTGGCAAATAAGCTGCACATTCAGCCAAAGGATTTAATTGATGAGACGTTGATGATCTATCCCGTTCAGCGCCAACGATTTGATATCTGGCGACGTTTCTTGCAACCCGCCGGCGTCATCCCCACACTGAAAAATGTAGATAACACGCTGTTACTGATTCAAATGGTTGCTGCCCGCATGGGGATCGCGGCTCTGCCACACTGGGTTGTTGAAACATTTGAACGGCAAGGGCTAGTGGTAACGAAAACGCTGGGAGAAGGTTTATGGAGCAGGCTGTACTCTGCCGTCCGGGAAGGTGAACAACGCCAGCCGGAGATTGACGCATTTATCCATTCCGCACGCCAGCACGCGATGAATAATCTGCCATTCGTGAAGGGAATTTCAAGATCAAGCGTTGGTGAACCCAGAACAACGCAACAACCAAACCTCCTCCAATGGTAAATTTATCAGCCATCCCACCGGAACCAATATATTATTCATCATTATCAAGGTTCCGGTATCTATGGCAGGAAAACCGGCACCATCAGCCAGACACGGGCAAACACCAGCAAATAGGCTATCAACCTGACAGGTGAGATATTCACCCATCAGGCTGAATGGCGCAATCGACAAGATTGTAGTGACAGCCCGTGAATCACAGGGGATCAGTGCTCTTTCCCTACCAGTAAAGCCTCCAGTAAATCCAAATCATGCAGCAAAGCCTGAAGTGTCTCATTACTGATTTTTCTGGTTGCACGCAGATGATATAACTCACCGCGTTCCGCTCTTAACGCAGTCAGACGGAAACGACGCTCCAAATCTTCCACTAGCAGGTTATGTTCGATCTCATCCTGCCCCACAGTACGGCGACGCAAATGACCAATTACCCTGGAAGCAACTTCGATAATAACCTCAGCATCCAATTGCTCTTCTGGGCTGGCTGAAAGGCGTTCTTCCATCTTATTCATACTGACAATAGCCACTTCTGCCATTGCTGCCCGCGCCATTCGTACTTCACTGATATCTGCCTGCTTATCGGAAGCTTTAATTCCCCGTAACAGGAATGGCAAAGAGATAACCCCAATTAACAGAGAAAACAGGATGACACCTGCTGCAATAAAAATAAGCTGATAACGTGCCGGGAATGGCGTGCCATCCGTTAGAAACAAAGGAACAGACAGAACACCAGCAAGTGTGATTGCACCACGAACACCAGCAAAAGACGCCAACCATAGCTCACGGGTGGTATAACTAGCGAAATCCAGTGGATTTTTTTTCATAAAGGTTTTGCTGATATTCTTCATCAGCCACAACCAACAGAAACGCAGCAGTAAAAGCGCACCATAAATCACTGCGACCGCAGCAAACAGCATCCAGGTTTCAACTGTTGGATCAAGTTCTGCCTGTACAACGGAAGTTTGCCAAATTTCCGGTAATTGCAGGCCCAACATGATAAATACCAGGCCGTTAAACACGAATTCCAGCATTGACCAGACACTATCGGCCCGCAAACGCATCGCCAACGGCGCGTTACGGATAACGCCAGATTTACTGATAGTCATACCCGCAGCGACAGCGGCAAGGATACCGGAAACACCAATATGTTCGGCAATCAAATAAGAAGCAAAGGGCAGCAGCAACATGAAAACAATTTGAGTCGCCGGATCACCACCACTCCAGCGGTTCATCAAACGCAAGGATTTACTGTACAACCAGGTCACCGCAATACCCGATAACAAACCACCGATAGCAACTTTGAAGAATTCGATAGTCGCGCCGGTAACAGTAAATACCATCGTTCCCATCGCTATCGCGACAGCGAACTTTAAGGCCACCAGACCGGAAGCATCATTCATTAACGCTTCCCCCTCCATCACACTCATCATGCGCTTAGGCATACGCCCTTTTCCGACAATCGATGATAAAGCCACTGCATCCGTTGGCGATAGCACGGCGGCAAGGGCAAAGGCAGCAATTAATGGAATGCCTGGCATCAGCCAGTAAATCAGATAACCAATACCGATAACAGTAACCAGCACCAATACCAGCATCAGTATGAAAATTTCCCTTCCGTACTGGAAAAATTCTCTGGTTGGCGTTTTCCAACCATCAACGAATAATAAAGGAGGAATTAACAAGACAAGAAACAGCTCAGGATCGAAAGTAACATGTAAACCAAAATGCGGAAAGGCTAGCAATGCACCCATTGCAATTTGCATTAACGGCAGAGGTATGCGGAACGGAATCACCTTAGCCAGAACACCAGAGACTGAAACCACCAAAATCAAAATCAGAATAGTAAAGAATATTTCCATGTTGCCCTTACAATTTACCTGAGAACCGTTGATATACAGATTGAGACTTTTTTCTTCCCGTCAAAACAAAAACAGTGAGAATCGATCTTAATGCTAAAATAACTGAATCAATCGAAAAAGGTAGATACATGCTGAGTCGTATCCAAAAGAATTGCAGGAATATTGTAAACTAATCAGATAAATAGCGGTGAAATAATTGAGAATTTAAAAGTAATCGCAAGAAATGGCAAAGTGCGCAGGCATGGATACACCTTACGCACTTTTTAATCAATCAAATAGCCCAATCACCAGCATAAAATACTACCAAAGCGATCGTGATCACGACTGTACCAACATTCAACTTACGCCATTCGCCGGAACAGACACGGCCAATAACCAAAGAACCGAAACCCAGCATAATACCGGTGACAATATTGCAAGTCAGAACAATAAAGACCGCACAGAGCATACCGGACATCGCTCCAACAAAATCATCGAAATCCAGCCTTCTGACATTACTCAGCATCAACAGGCCAACATACATCAGGGCTGGCGCGGTCGCATACGCTGGTACCAGATATGAAAGTGGAGAAAGGAACAAAATTAACAGGAACAGGATACCGACAACTGTTGCAGTTAAACCTGTTTTACCTCCTGCTGCGGTACCCGCCGCTGATTCGATATATACCGCAGCCGGAGAGGCACCGATAGCACCGGCAAAAATACTGCTGACAGAATCGGCAGTCAGCGCTTTACCGCCATTAATAATCTGCCCACCCTTATCCAACAGATTCCCTTGCCCCGCCACTGCGCGGATTGTGCCGGTTGCATCAAATACGGCGGTCATTACCAATGCCAGCACACTGGGTAATACAACCGGCTGCAAAGCCCCCATAATATCCATACTAAAAACCAACGACAGGCCATCATCTCCCAGGTTGGGTACTTTAAAGAATCCTTGATATTTCACCGCAGGATCAAAAATCAGCCCGATAACAGAAATCACCACAATCACCAGCAGCACACCACCTGGAACTTTCAATTTTTCCAGGCCAAAAATAACCGCCAGACCAAGCAAAGTCATTACAACCGGAAAAGAGGTGAACGAACCCAAAGCAACAGGCAGACCTTCCAACGGGTTCTTAATGACCAAACCAACACCATTTGACGCAATCAGTAACAAAAACAGCCCAATACCAATCCCCGCACCATGCGCAATACCCATGGGTATATTGCGCAAAATCCAGGAACGAATACCGGTAACAGAAATCACAGTAAACAAACAGCCCATCAGGAATACCGCACCGAGCGCAACCGGAATACTGATTTGCTGCCCCAAAACCAAACTAAAAGCGGTAAATGCAGTCAGTGAAATTGCACAACCAATTGCCATTGGCAGATTAGCCCAAAGCCCCATTAACAAAGAGCCAAAACCAGCAACCAAACAAGTCGCAATAAAGATAGCAGTATGAGGAAACCCAGCCTGCCCTAGCATACCCGGAACAACGATGACTGAATAAACCATCGCCAAGAAAGTCGTGAGTCCTGCCAGAATTTCACGGCGTACCGTTGTTCCGCGTTCGGTCAATTTAAAATACTTATCCAGCTTGCATTTAGCTGGTGCCTGAGTGCCGGACATCATGTTGTTCCCCTGCATTATATTCATGTATTTCTCCGCTTTCTGCCAAACGAAAACGATTACCTCACCTAATAACAATAATGAATATTGCACCAATCGGTTTCACAAACCATAAAAGCAATCGTTTGGCTTTCAGAATAAAAAAACGGTGAGAGAATTTGAGGCGAGGGATTATCCAGTGATCATGGTGTTGGAATCAAGAGCTAGCAGTATTATTTAACACAAAAAAAGCGGTCTGTTTATTGTCATGTTTTTATCGTGAAAAACTTGATAAAACGGCGCTACGGGGCATTTGAACAGAAGCTTACAATTTCGTCCTTGCATATTCACTTCAAACCATAAATTCCGCAGTACAACCATGTTAAGCACCTAATCCCAATTACCAAAAACAGTGTTGTCACCGCCATATCCCATAAGGATTAAGGATGCTACCTGTGAGGAACAAGCTTGGTGGGTCTAACAGAAAAGCCTAAATCAGGAAAAAATGTTAACTAGCGTTTTACTTGCCGTAGAATGGCAAAAACCCAGCATATTAACTGGGCTTTGCAGGTCCCTCAATGGGGAAGAAATCTTTAAAGGGCCTCAATGGGCTACCGCTATATCCTCGTGGATTTTGACGAAATCGTCAACAATTATTTTAAAACAAGTCAAGAATCTGATAGCACCCAGCTTGCATTGATGGATTTGATAACCGCACGTTGTATTTCTGCTACAAGTTCTCTCGGCAGGCATTGATTCAGGTATCCACGGACAGTTCGCGGCCTACTAAGGCGCGTGCGACTTACCTGCTGAACGAGATCAGTTTTGGCCCAGCGTGATCGAAATATCTTACTCCTTCAATGATTCCCTCTGCGATTTCTACGTGCATACCGCGCCGTAGCTTATCCTCGTCACACGTTGTTGACAAAGGAACCACGATACAAGCATTTCCGTTTATCTTACCATTAAGCACCACTACCAGACGGTTCTTCACCATTTCAGGTGGCATGTGGCCGTCATAAAAATTTGCCACAACAGCGCCATCATTACCAATGGGATAATTCCCGTAGTTACATTCAAGGATCTCCCCGACTTTAGGGCTAAAAGATATCGGCACAAAAAGTTCCTTTTTAATTAAAATTAAGGTAGAGTAATAGGTTAAACAATTTTACAAATTACATTTCGTTTTAGTTAAGCATAGTTTCAGCAGAATAAGCATAATCCCCTATCCAGAAGTTTATGTAGAAAAAAGATACGGCAATAATTTACCCAGTAATAATGAAGTTTACTCAATGCTAACTGCTGTTCACAGCCAGCTTCTACGCCTGTGACACTCTTCGGCTGAACACCTCAGCCGTTCTCACTCTGTGGATTAAACCGATCCATTGTCGAAACCAAAAATAGCGCTGCAATAACCACAAGTAAAACAGGCAAACCCGATGGTGCCACTGAACTCGCCACACCTGCAAGCAATGGCCCTAACAAACTCCCGATTCCCCACAACATAGCCGCAGAAGCATTAGCAACTATCAGATCATTTCCTGAAAAATACTGACCAATCTGTACCAACGCAATTGTGTAAATAGCCCCCGCCGTCGCCCCCAACACAATCAGCAAAGGCCAGATAAGATAATGATGTGTCATCGTGAACGGCAGTAAAACACTTGCTCCGAGCGTTACCGCTCCACAAATTCGGTACAGACGCACACGATTCATATGATCTGCCAGCCAGCCGAATGGAATTTGCATCAATGCATCACCCGCAAGAATGGTACTTATCATCAGCGCCGCTACCGCTTCGGTATACCCACAACTCATTCCGTAGATGGGTAATATAGAAAGAATAGTGCCGTCGAAAAAAGAAAAAAACAGCACCCCACCACAGATCGCCGGGGCAACCTTCACAAACTGAACAATAGAGAAACTGGATCCTTTGCCATGTTTCGGCAACTTATCGCCCTGCTTCTGATCTATCATTAAAAAAAGCACCACAGAGATGAAATGAATCAGAGTACAAATCAATATCGGTGTCTTATCTGTTACACCATACAAAGCGATAATAGAAGGGCCAAGCAACTGACTGACAGTAAAAGTCGTCGTATAAACGGCCAGTATCCTGCCCCGTTTATTCTCTTCAGAAAGTTCATTAATCCAGGTTTCCCCCAGACAGATAATTAACCCGCTAGCAGCACCAGTCATTAGCCGCAAAGGAAAAAGTAACTCCATCGATAACGAACTCAGCAGAGGAAGCAAACTGACAGCTGAAACCACTGTCGCAATCAGCATAGCGTGTTTCTTACCTATCAGGACCACAATTTTCTGAACTACCGGGGCACTCAACAAAACACCCAACGCCGGAGCCGCAGAAATTAAACCGATGTACAACTCATCAATGCCCTGGCTATTCAGGCGTAACGCTACCATCGGGATAGTCAAACCAATCACAATACCAATGACAGCGATACTACTGGTAATAGCAAAAATAGCGAAGAAACGGCTATTTCTGTAATGACGACTATTCATTTACTTATGCCCACCCTCTAGCAAAAAACAGAGAAAATAAATGCGAAATGAATCGAAAATAACAAGTTAATGATATTATACGAAATAAATAAATTTTTATTAGTTACTATTTCAAAGGGTAAATATATAACGATATATCAGCATTAACCCAGAAACCAGCACAATGATATTGATAAACTTCAGGAATATCTCTCTGGAAATTTTCAGTGTCATCTGGCGGCCAAAATAAATTCCCAACAACATGGCTGGGATAAATGCCAGTATTAATAACAAGAATGAACTATCCAGATAAATACCCAAGACAACGAAAATAATCACTCTTGTCAGGGTACTGAAGCCAATTAAAGTCGTCTGAGTAATCCGGAAAGCTTCCTTATCGGGTATCCGCCCGGCCAAATAGATGGCATAAAGAAAACCACCACTACCAAACAGTGCGCTGAAAACACCCCCACCCAAACCAAACGGAATCGCCGCTTTAACCGGGAATTGATGGTAAGCTTTACCAGAAAATAATGAATAAAATGAATAGAAAACAACAAATAACCCTAACACCAGAACCAGAACATCGGGCCGAGCCATCAATAAAATGGCTGCACCAATCAAACTACCGATAATCATTAACGGAACAATTAGCCTGAGCTCACTAAACTCGGCTTTTCTGCCATCTCTGACAATATTAATCACTGCGGCAGTTAAATCTATCAACGCAAGTAGAGGAACAATTTTCGCTACAGGGATATAAAGCGCCAGAATCGGACTAGCAATAAGTGCAGAACCAAACCCAGCCATGCCAAAAACCAGGTAAGCAAAAAAAACAGCAAAAATACAAATAAATAGATCGGGCCATGTCAGTATATGTAACATTGATATTTCCCTGAAAATAGTTATCAATCCGAGTGATCATTGTCTCAATATTAATAGCTTTTACTGTCGTTTGTCAGGACAATCTGCAAAAAATAACCACAGCAATTCAAAATACTCTTATGTATAAATGTACTGGTAACGGGATAGTGGAAAAAAATGAAGGAGCCAGAATTGTAAATAGACACAAATATTCGTTAAGTAATGAATGATCTACAGGTTTGCCTCATTTCTCAAATTAAGTTTACTAAGGTTTCCCCAAGCTAATGAAAAAAATAAAATCTCTGCCGCATCCCATACAAGCGCTATTACTGGCGCTCTATATCGGTATTTTTCTCAATTTATCAGTTTTTTACCGTCATTTTGAAGAGACCCATGTTGGTATTCACACTTCTAAGTTGGTTACCGGCAGCATTAAAGCTCTCGCCATTGTTCTATTCACCTTTTTTCTGTTACGTCTTCTTTCTTTAGGCGGACGCTGGTTCTACCGTATTACTGCCAGCTTATTAGTTCTATTCTCGGTTGCCGCCAGCTATTACATGACCTTCTTTAATGTCGTTATTGGCTACGGCATTATTGCTTCAGTCTTGACTACAGATATTGATTTATCCGTTGAAGTTGTTGGTTACAACTTTATCATCTGGCTAATTTTGCTCAGTATCTTGCCATTACTGCTTATCTGGTCGGGTAATTTGCACAATACTCTGCTTGAACAACTGCGAATGCCCGGCCAGCGAATAAAATCACTGGCAATCATGCTAATGGCTGCATTACTGGTATGGGTTCCGCTGGACTGGATGAACACTCAGCAAAAAGCTAACGACGTGCTCAATAATGTCGATATGCCAAGCTATGGCGGTGTGGTTGCACACTCTTACTTACCTTCTAACTGGCTGACTGCGCTTGGGTTATATATTACTACTGCGACAGATGAATATCTGAATCAGAATGAACTGTTTGATCCGACACAAAAGTTCACTTATGTCGCTCCACAAGGAATTAATGATACCTACGTGATATTTATCATTGGTGAAACTGCGCGTTGGGATCATATGGGAATATTGGGATATGAGCGCGATACAACCCCACTTCTGAGCAAAGAACCCAATCTGGTCTCGTTCCGTGGTGAATCCTGCGACACCGCCACCAAACTTTCCCTGCGCTGTATGTTTGTACGCGAAGGCGGCACCAAAAATAACGACCAGCGCACACTGAAAGAACAAAACATATTCTCAGTTATGCATAAATTAGGGTTCAGCTCAGAACTTTTCTCAATGCAAAGTGAAGTCTGGTTTTATAACAAGACCGAAGTGGACAATTTTGCTTTTCGTGAACTGATCGCCTCTGAGAGCCGCAACGATGGCAAGCCTGTTGACGATATGATGTTGATTAATGAGTTAAAAAAATCACTGGAACATCATCCAAGCGGTAAACATCTGGTCATCTTGCATACTAAAGGTTCTCACTATCTATATTCACAACGTTATCCGCGCAACTTTGCTAAATATCAGCCGGAATGCATGAACGTCGATGATAACTGTAGCAAAGCACAGCTCATCAACGCATTTGATAACAGCATTTTATACACCGATTACTTTATCAAAAACGTCATTGACCAGGTACGGAATAAAAAAGCGCTGGTATTTTACACCTCAGACCACGGCGAATCGATCAGCGATGATACCCATCTACACGGCACACCACGTCATATAGCGCCACCGGAACAATTCCGTGTGCCATTGATAGTTTGGGCATCAGATAAATTCCTAGATGCCCCAAATAATGCTCAGGCTTTTGAAAACCTCAGAACACAGGCCAAAACAGGTAATGCCTACCGCCATGTTGAGTTATATGACACCATTCTCGGCTGCCTCGGCTATACCTCATCGGACGGCGGAATTATGGCAAGTAATAATCTGTGCGGTGATTGAGGGATATTTCCAGTCCTAAAATACATCGCCACTTTCTTACAAAATGAATACTCGGTTATTCCGTTTTATACTTCAATGAATAATATAGTCATTCATTTTATCGATTGTAGTTAGATATTTTCAACAATAGAAAAACTAAGAACTCTATAAATATCTAGCTAAATTAAATCATAGATGAATATATTTTACGATATGTTATGATTCATTTTCAGACATGACTTAAGCCAACGAGAGACAAGATGCAAACAAACGAAAGAAAAGTACTATGCACTATAGAAAAAGGATATTCCTACGAAAGAGAAGATCAACTAGGGAAGCTCAGAGTGTATTTTGAGATTTTGAGTAATGGTGAAATTGTACCAATTAATAAAGAAAGTTTATTTTGTGAAACTGAACAGGTTTTCGTTACTTCAGGGTATAGCGAATTACGCGAAAAGTACAGCTCCTCACTTTTTGCAGCAACATGTGTTCCAACAAACTTTGAAAAAAAAGAAGGGAACTGCCAATATATCACCAGAGCAAACTTTTGCGAAGACATCAAAGGGCTTTTAGCCTGCCAAGTTTACGATCTTCCATTTCCTGATGTTAACGAAGCAGTTATTATTTTAACAGAAAAACCCTTAACAAAAACAATCTTAATCCAAGATAACAGCTATATCTATGGGCCTTTCGATTATGTTGATGAGATAGATCCAGCAACAAACCAACATATTTTACATTTAAAACCCATAAGTACTCCATTAAATAAAATCCAGCAATTTCATATTGGAAAAATAGGCATCCAAAAATGTATCGCATATTTATCACAAAATAATCATTCACATATGACTTTCTTATGTAATATAAAAAGAATATTTGAAAACATAGATGACACCATCGATTATATAACTAATGATCAAATCATTTCAACCTATGGAAATAGAATTGCACAAAATTCTGAAATAAGAAGCTTCAACAAAGGAACAATAGCACAAATTCGTAAATGCTATACTTCCTCACAAGAATTCAGAACTTTCCCTGAAAGATTTAATAGGCTATTTCAAAATTTAGAAATGGCGGAAAATTGGGATAATACCAGGAAAGATTTAATGGATAGTTTTCTTTCAATTGATAAAGGAAGAGAAATTTTAAAAAAATATATCGACGAGAATAAAGAAGAATATTTTCGGGAAGAGAAACAATCTTTTTTAAAGAAATTACAAGAAGATAAATTAAATCAGCAGCAAGCATTTAATGCATTAGTCAATAAAAAAGAGCAAGTAGAAGCTGATATCCGCAAAATGCTGCGAGCAAGAGAGCTATTTCAATTCAATGGTGGCCAGATATCAACAATCACTATTACGACAGAAGAAAAAAATAAGATTGAACAGAAACTATCTTCCCGACGTAAAGAATTAGATACTCTAACCGCAGAAGTCAAAGTCTTAGAAGAAAAACATAGTCGTTTTAAAAAAATCGAGGACTTAAAAAATGAAATAGATGATCTGGAACGTGAACGGGACAGATATAGAGACAGAAAAAGGCAGATGGAAGAGCAGGTTGAAGATGTTGCGAAAAAACTGAGAGAAAGTAATGAAGTATTAACCAGCCGGTTAGTTCAGCTTAAACCCGATGTGGATGCTTTATGTGGTTTAAAGCCAAAAGCAGTATTTAGCTCATTGGATTATAATGTCATAACAAGGAAAATTTCAGCAACTGAAAGTGATGAAGATACCCGTGAAAATCTCATCAATAGCGTCCTTGATGCTTTAAATAATCGAGGCCGTAAAACAGATTATTATACCGTTGCAAATATTCTGACAACAATAGCACAATGTCAGTTTACATTATTTAGCGGATTACCGGGAACAGGGAAAACATCGCTGGCAAAAATACTCGCAGCTAGCCTGGGGCTACAAAATCGCTTATTAAATATTCCTGTTGCGCGAGGTTGGACTTCATCAAGAGATGTATTAGGTTTCTATAATGCCTTATCCCAATCCTTTATACCTTCCGCTACTGGGTTGTTTGATTTAATTAGACACCTTCATTACGAAATGAAAGAGAAAATTGAATCAGCCGCTCCGGCTATTGTTTTACTTGATGAGTTTAACCTTTCACAACCGGAACACTACTTCAGCCCGTTCCTTGAAATGGCCGATCCTGAGTCTAAGCGAATAATTTTAACCGGTAATCCAGAGGAACAACATTTTCAGGTACCCACCTATTTACGTTTTTTAGGCACGATCAATCAAGACGAATCTGTTCAATCCCTTACTCCCAGATTGTTAGACAGGGCTGCTATAATCAATTTTGATGATTTTGAACAAGACTATGATTTGAGTGTAGTAAAATCAGATACCCATAAAGATTTAAACATTTCCCCAATTACCGGAAATAAATTCATTGATATTTTCCTTCCAAGATCTTTAGAAATGACACCAGATATTGAGCGAATTCTGCAATTAATAATCGAAACTTTACGTGATGATAACCCAGAATTCGGAACTCCCGTTATTGTTTCATATCGAAAAATAAAAGCTATTCGCTCATACCATAATGTGGCTGGCCCAATGATGTATATCGAAAGTAAATACAAAGCATTAGATTACGCTGTAGCTCAACATATATTACCTCTCTTAAACGGCTATGGACAGAATTTTGGTAATCGATTAAATACCTTGTTAGATAATTTACCTGACGAAATGGAACGCTCACATAAACTGCTGAGAAGAATTATTAGCACCGGAAACCAAAATATGTTTTGTTATGGGGCCAATATATGATCCGTTGGGAAATGTTTATCAATTCAATTTCTGATGGAGAAGTTGTTGATCTCAGAATCAACAACAAATATAAAATTACAGAATTAGATCATATTCTGTTTCAAGTTTCTTTATCGGAGGATGATATTGAGAAAAATGGCATTCCTATAATAATCATAGGAGATACATCTCTGGAATTAATTTTTTCTCACTATGAAAATAGTGAAAAAATATATACATCAATAGAACCACTAAATTCACATCGTTCAAGATATTTTTATAATTTTTTTGGGGAAAGCCAAGTTTCTCTATATATAGGAACCCAATATGCGCCTATATATAGTGTTACCTTTGATATTTTGGCAAGACGAGAAAATGCCACCCTAGCAAACATTATGCTAGAATATTTAACCGAAAACTTAGAGGATATTGTTTCCATTTGTTTTTCAAAAAGCAGAAAAACTGCATCATTTGATGAAGATAATATTTTTAACTTCAATAAATTAGAAATAATAAAAGAAACAGTTAATTATTTGACGCAACATTTGCCCTTATTTATTATAGAACATAGGCACGCTTTAGAACCAAAACTCATTCTATCAAAACAAGGGCAGCCAACCGGCCCAGATTCAATTATGTGGGCATTATACAATCTTGACCAATTATCTCCTGCAAATAATGAAGACGCCAACATATTCTATAATAACAGGGGATATTCTTTCAATGAACTTCCTAAAGAAACACTAAAAGAGAATACAGATATTTACGAAAACAAAGTCATCCACGCTTTTCTAAAACAAGCTAATGTCTTCCTGATGATGTTTAAAGAATCACTGATTTCTCCTAAAGATAAAATCCAATCTTTAGAAACAAATGAATTTATCCAATTTAACCATACAATGTCAAAATATGCAGATTTAGCCTTAATAAAAAAAGCCAAAAAAATTGAAAATTTAATTAGCACTTTAGAAAAAACAAGATTATTGTTTAATAAAAAAATACCCTCAACAGCGTCAATAGGTATCGTTCCTAAAGTCACACCTTATGTTGCTAAACATAATCATTACAGAAAAACCTTTTATCTGATTGAGCAATATCACCATGCGCCAACACCTTCTTTCATTGGCAAAGAACTTTTTTCAGGATTAAAGAACCTCTCAATAGTTTATGAAACTACCGTATTGATTTTATTACATGAGATTATTCAAGAAAGTTATAAAGTTCAGCTTATTGAACAGAATTATAGACTTCATTCGGAAGAATTACCTTTCGGTGGCGTAAAAATAGAAAGACCAACAAATGAAATTAATAATTATTTCTTATTTAAAAATGAAAACTACGATATTGAATTATTTTATGAAGCAAAAATTTTCCCTTTAAGCACCCATAGTAAAAAAGGAGATCTTGTTAATACGAGTAACAACATTGATTCTAATAAATACGGAAAACACCATTTTTGCCCTGATTTTATCATGAAAGTAAACTCAAAAAGTTGGAAAAACCCACTAATTATAATACTTGATGCAAAATATAAAGATGCAAAAACAATAAAAGAACATGATATTGATGAATTAACAAGAAAATATTTACTTAATATACATCAGGTTAATGAAAATATGGCATTAGGAATGTCTCCGGTAAAAATGCTTTTTATTCTATTCGCACACAATTCTGAAGAAACCGTTGTTAGATCAGTTGCTCCACAGCATTGTATCAATGGTCAGTTTCCAGTTTTACCACAATCAATTGCTATTTCAGTTAAACCTAATGAAAAGAATATATTAATCGAACACTTTATTGCACTTAAAGAAATTATGGATAAAAAGAATAAGTCCTAATTTCGTTAAAATAATGGATTTAATAAAATAATTACAATGATATAACAGACATTAATAATATAAAAATTTTATTTTAATTAAATCCTTATATTCTTGTTACTATGATCTTATGTTTACAGATAATGAAGTATTCCACGCTGATTAGGAAAGCATCCAGGAAACAAATATTTATTTTTTGGATTAAAATTTAATTTTAATCACTCAACAAGAAAACATTATAAATTGAAATTATTCTCAATCAAAACAATATAAGATAATTATAAGAACAATATAAAAACAGTAAAAGTGTTATTATATAATAAAAAAACAGATATCTCACCGGATTATATTTCAAAGAAAAAACAGCAACTATATTAAATATCTCAAAAAAATAAAAACAAAAAAAACATATATTCTTGATGTTTATCATGATAACTCTGTCACTCCAAAAACACATATAATATTTATTTGCCCTGGTTGTTTTAAGATGTTATTTATTTTCACCTACTAAGATTTATTTTTATTTATAAATCTTGGACGATTTGTGTAGTTGAATATCTAAATGTTATCAATACTTTTCTTAAGAGGAAATTATTATGGAATATCAAAAGATTGGGCAAATGAGCCTTAAAAACTCAGGCGGATTTGTTGCTAGAATCCAATTTAGTTATATTGATGCCAACGGTGAAAAATTTCTAAGTAAACAAAGTGATGATATTACTCTTGGAGTAACAAAGACTATTGATCCAGGCGATCTTGGGGTTCCTGATGGAGCGACAGTTTATATGCATGTGTTTGTAGTATGGGGGCGTGATAATGAAGCTCATCAAGTTTTTTTATACGAAAAAGGAAATCAAGCAATTGCCAACTATATGATCAGTGGTACAACATTAAATAATGATCTTGGCTTGATCGATGTTATACAGTAATACATATAGGTCCTGCAAAAGCAGGGCCTTATAAGCTAAAGCTTTACTTTTTCTGCCTACGGTAAATCCTAGAGCGGTTATGCATTAAGGAGAAATATGAAATCACGAGCCGCTGTTGCATTCGGGCCGGGCCGCCCCCTTGAAATCGTTGAAATCGATGTTGCCCCACCCCAAGCCGGTGAAGTGCTGATCAAAATCAGCCATACCGGTGTGTGTCATACAGATGCCTTTAGCCTGTCAGGGGATGATCCGGAAGGCATTTTTCCTGCCGTACTCGGGCATGAAGGCGCAGGCGTAGTCGTTGAAGTTGGAGAAGGCGTCACCAGCGTCAAACCCGGTGACCACGTTATCCCTCTTTATACCGCAGAATGCGGAGAGTGCCTGTTCTGCAAATCCGAAAAAACCAACCTGTGTGTGGCCGTACGAGCAACTCAAGGGAAAGGTGTAATGCCGGATGGCACAACCCGTTTTTCCTACCAAGGACAGCCTATTTACCACTATATGGGATGTTCCACATTCAGCGAATACACAGTCGTGGCCGAAGTATCACTGGCAAAAATCAACCCGGAAGCAAACCATGAAGAAGTGTGCTTGCTGGGCTGTGGTGTCACAACCGGCATCGGTGCAGTGCACAATACCGCTAAAGTGCAACCTGGTGACTCTGTCGCCGTCTTTGGGCTCGGCGGCATTGGCCTTGCTGTACTCCAGGGAGCTCGTCAGGCAAAAGCGGGCAGGAGCATCGCCATCGATACAAATCCAGCAAAATTTGAGCTGGCCAGACAGTTCGGCGCAACCGACTGCCTGAACCCGAATGATTACAACAAGCCTATTCAGCAGGTCATCATCGAAATGACGGAGTGGGGAGTGGATCATACTTTCGAGTGTATTGGTAATGTCAATGTTATGCGTGCCGCGCTCGAAAGTGCACACCGTGGCTGGGGGCAATCAGTGATTATTGGGGTGGCGGGTGCAGGACAAGAAATCGCAACCCGACCATTCCAACTGGTCACCGGCCGTTCGTGGCGAGGCACCGCCTTTGGTGGCGTTAAAGGCCGCAGTCAATTGCCTGACATGGTGGAAGAAGCAATGAAAGGTAAAATTGAATTAAAACCTTTTGTTACTCACACCTTACCGCTCGAGCGCATCAATGAAGCCTTCGAGCTGATGCATGAAGGAAAATCTATTCGTACAGTCATCCATTACTAAGTTGTTTTGCGGGAGTTAAAAACCGTGCTGTGACAGACGGTTTTTAACAAAACAGAAAACGCTGGCCGGGTTCACCGTAAAATGAATGAATCCGTAGGTTTTACAGAGAGGAAAAAGAATAGAGAGGATTGAACGCCACGCTTATTTTGGGGATGGCAGGATGTTTTATCAGCACGAATCAGCCATACTTGGCTGCACCATGACTTTTGCTGTCTATCTTCCTCCTCAGACTGAACATCAGAAAGTTGTTGTGCCTATCACCACGCTCGTACAAAAGGTGTGTTGTTGTTCATAGCAAGATTCTTTTTTGTGATTTCAGTTATAAAAATCCATTTGAAAAAAAATAGTACTGTTCATCTTCAGCACAGTACTGTTATTTTAATATAGTTATATCTTATTGTAGAGCCCCGGTATTAAATCATTACTTATTATTCGGTTGGAAATATAGAGGTGAAGACTTGAGCGATTTTGTATTCTCGAAAAACCATCTTAATCCCTTTCAATCTCAGTTGGAGGAACTTGATTCAAAATTAGTTCCTGTTGAAGGGGAAGTTCCTTCAGAGTTAAAAGGTACTTTCTTTAGAATTGGTCCCGGTCGCCTGCACAGGGGAGACGAATATTATAATCATCCATTTGATGGGGATGGGATGATATTTAAAGTAACGTTCAGTGATAATGGGATATTCTATAGAAACAGACATGTGTTAACAAAGGAATACTTAAGAGAGGAAGAAGCTCAAAGGTTACTATATCGCTCAGTTGGAACCATCCCCAGAAAACTAAAACTCAGGATGAGGTTTTTTATTATTAAAAATCCGGCAAATACAAATATTGTGTATCATTCTCATAAACTTCTGGCGTTGTGGGAAGGAGGGATGCCACATTTAATTAATCCGGTAACTCTTGAAACAATTTCAAGATATGATTTTTTTGGAAAGCTAAGAGCACGATTTTCTTTTCTTCCCAAACTAAACCTTCGTGAAGTACCCTTTACCGCACATCCTAAAAAAATACCAGATGATGATAATTTATATGGATTTGGTGTGACATATGGTATTCGAACTAAGTTGACACTATACAAAATAGACAGTGCCGGTGACATGACTGTCATACTCAACATTCCGCTTAAGAAAAGGCAATTAATTCACGATTTTATAATGACAAAGAATTATTTTTTGTTTTTTTTAGGTGGGCCGCATATAAATCTTAAGTTGAGAAATATAATTGGCAATGAAAGCATCCTTGCATCTATGAATTCACGTGAAAATGAGAAGGGCCAAGTCCTTTTAATTTCAAGAGAAAGCCATGATGCTAAATTCTATGATGCAGTTCCTGGATTTGTTTTTCATTTCGCAAATGGCTATGAAGATGCTGATGGAAATGTGATTTTTGATGCCTCATTTTGGCGGTCATTCCCAGTATTTACACAAAATATATTTAAAAATAATAGTTCAGAGCTTTGTCGTTTTACTTTATGCACTGCATCCGGGAATGTTGATAAAGAAATTTTATTCAGGGGGAACACCGATTTTCCAGCCATAAACCCTATAGTTTGTAGCAGAAAGCACAGATATGCCTGGTTCGTTTGCTGGGGGGACACTGAAAGTGAAGGGAGATCAATAATTAAATTTGATTTTGTTGATAGGAGTGTAATAAGTCACTGTTTTGATAATGATTTGCCTGAAGAGCCTGTTTTTGTAGCCAAAAAGGATTCTGTTAAAGAAGATGATGGTTGGCTTATTTTTAAGGTTTATGTCGCAAAATTGCACTGTACAGATGTCGTGATTTTGAATGCTGATGATCTCTCAATGGTGTGCAGATTACGTTTGCCGCACCATATTCCAATGGGAATGCATCACTGCTGGATAAATGAAGTTATGCTAGAAACCTGAAACCTGTAGTAATAGTAAGCTTATCATTGTCTTTCAAATGGCTTAGTGAAATTATTTACGTGATTCGGGAAATACTTATGAACGTTAGTACTGCACAAGCTATGAATTACGAAGAGACATTACTGGAGTTACAGAGTGCACTACAACAGCACCTGGAACGGATACTTCCTTCAGAAGCCCCGGATGACAAAGTCTGCGCAGCCATGCGAGCAAGTACACTGGTATCTGGAAAACGTATCCGCCCCCTCTTATTGCTGCTCATAGTCCTGGATCTTGGAGAAAACCCCTGGAAGACTGACTTTCTACAGCTGGCATCTGCAATTGAAATAGTGCATGCAGCCTCATTAATTTTAGACGATCTTCCCTGTATGGATAATGCTGAACATCGGCGCGGACGCCCAGCTATTCATCGGCAGTATGGTGAAAGTGTCGCGATCCTGGCGGCTGTAGCCTTGTTGAGCCGGGCTTTTGGCCTCATTGTAGAAACAAACCTTTCTGAATACGATAAATCTGCTTCTGTCGCCATACTTTCTCATGCAATTGGTTTAAACGGTCTTGTCCAAGGACAATTTCGCGATCTGAACAATACATTATGTACTGGTAATTATCATGCCATTGCGGCCACCAACGATTTAAAAACCGGTTTGCTTTTCGACGCAACACTTCAGTTAGCGGCAATTGCTGTGAATGCACCTGATATAATTCGTCAGGCATTGCGTCATGTATCACAACATTTGGGGCAGGCGTTTCAATTACTGGATGACTTGAGCGATGATCTGAATAATACAGGGAAAGATATGTATCAGGATAAGGAAAAGTTAACAATGGTGACTCTGCTCGGAAAATCTAAAGTACATGAACATTTACGCAGGCACATCAGATACATTGATAAATATTTGGCGGTAGTGTGTCGCAGGCATTCAGCCTCACGATATTTTATACGACGCTGGTTTGATAAAAATATTGCGATGTTTAATGAATTTCAACCTTGGCCCAAAAAAAATGAAAAAGATCGATCACACTCAGCGTAAAAATGAGCATCTGGATATTATATTCCACTCCCCTCAAACTGAGACCCAGGTAAAAACGGGGTTTGCTGAGTGGCGATTTCAGCATTGTGCTCTGCCAGAATTGGATCTGGACAGTATAGATCTTAAGTGTTCCCTCTTTGGAAAAACTTTGCAAGCACCACTGCTCATAAGCTCTATGACTGGAGGGGTTCATCGTGCTCATGCGATTAATCACCATCTTGCAGAGGCAGCTCAAGTACTGGGAATTTCAATGGGGGTCGGGTCACAGCGTGTTGCTCTTGAAAATGAAGCAAATGATGGGCTTAATCGCTCACTACGTCAGATAGCTCCTGATATTCTCCTTTTCGCTAATCTCGGGGCAGCCCAAATTCGTGGCGAGCACGGGTTTAATTATGCTCTGCGAGCAGTACAGATGATTGAAGCCGATGCTCTAATTATCCATCTAAATCCGCTACAGGAGGCGCTGCAACAGGGGGGAGACCGTAACTGGTGCCATGTTCTATATGCTATTGAACAACTCGTAGCAAAACTTGGGGTTCCCATAATTGTTAAAGAAGTAGGTTCAGGTTTATCGCTTCCTGTAGCACACCAATTGGCAGAAGCGGGAGTCAGTATGCTGGATATAGCCGGGGCTGGAGGAACCAGTTGGGCAGCGGTTGAAGCTGAACGCGCATCCACACCGTATCACCACGCACTGGCCATGGCATTTGCTGACTGGGGAATTCCGACCACGACAGCACTGCGTGAAATACGCGGGGCACTTCCAAACATGCCACTGATCGCCTCTGGCGGCATCAGAAATGGTGTTGATGCTGCCAAAGCTTATTGCATGGGGGCACAATTGGTCGGCCAGGCCGCTGCCGTCATACATAGTGCAGCCCTCTCCACAGATGCAGTTATAGAACACTTCCAATTAATTATTGAGCAGATAAAAGTCGCCTGCTTTTGCACAGGAAGCGCCGATATTGCGGCGCTGCGTACAGCTATTCTGCTACCAACATGAGTTTTTCCGCTACGAATTTCCGTGATGTATATAACTCTCGATGAGGTTAATAACTTGGTGATTGTCGGATGATCAACAAAATGATGTACGACTGGGATCTGATTTTGGTGGGGGGAGGATTGGCCAACGGACTGATCGCGATGCGTCTTCAGCAGTGTAAACCGCATCTGCGAGTGTTGCTCATTGAAAACACAGAAACAATAGGGGGAAATCACACGTGGTCATTTCATCAACACGATCTTACTGAGGCGGAACATGGGTGGATAGCACCGCTGATCACCTATCGCTGGTCAGGTTACGACGTAATTTTTCCAGCATTTCAACGCACATTGCCACATTCATATTTCAGTGTCACATCCCAACACTTTGCCAACATACTCCGTGCGTATTTGGGCGAGCGTATACAGACTCGTTTATTGGTACAGAAGCTGACGCCACAGAAGGTTTACTTACAGGATGGTTCGGCTCTAAGTGCAGGCGCAGTCATTGATGGGAGAGGCTGGCGACCAGGACCGTTTATGGGGAATGGTACCCAGGCATTTTTTGGTCAGGAATGGGAGCTGGAAGAGTCGCACTCTTTAACCCATCCGATTTTAATGGATACCAGTGTGGGACAGAATACAGGTTATCGATTTGTCTATGTCCTGCCGTTTTCCCCAACTCGTCTGCTGATAGAAGACACACATTACGTTGATCGAGAACCGCCGGATAAGACCTTGTCACAGGCAACTATCGCAGAGTACGCGAAGAGGCATGGCTGGAAACTGGGTAAACTAGTTCGAGAAGAGAGCGGTTGTCTCCCGATTACACTTACGGGGGATTTTACCTCTTTCTGGGCACAACTAGCAGGCCAGCCCACCTGTGGGTTGCGTGCAGCTTTGTTTCACCCCACGACAGGCTACTCTCTGCCACACGCCGTTCGGTTAGCAGATCGTATTGTTGCTCTGCCGGAGCTTACTGATACCTCCTTATTCATTACCCTCAGGGATTACGCACGACAGCAGTGGCAACACCAGCGCTTTTTCCGTCTTCTAAATCGCATGCTCTTCCTGGCTGGGGATCCACAACAACGTTGGCAGGTGATGCAACGTTTTTATCAACTTTCCCCAGATCTGATTGCGCGTTTTTATGCGGAGCAACTTAATTTCGTCGATAAGGCCCGGATTCTCATAGGTAAACCGCCGGTGCCGATAAAAGGTGCCCTAAAGGCCATGTTTAAACAACACAAGAAGCTTCAGGGATTTTATCATGATTAAAGCGCTGGTAATTGGTGCTGGTTTTGGTGGGCTGGCGCTGGCAATAAGGCTCCAGTCTGCGGGGATCCCGACATGTATTTTGGAACAACGGGATAAGCCAGGTGGACGCGCCTATGTTTATAAGGAACAGGGGTTCACCTTTGATGCTGGCCCCACTGTCATCACCGCTCCCAATGCCATTGAAGAATTGTTTACACAGGCTGGTAAACGTATGGCTGATTACGTCGATTTACTTCCCATACGCCCTTTTTATCGGCTCTGTTGGGAATCGGGCAAGATGTTTGATTACGACAATGATCAGCAACATCTGGAAGCGCAAATCCATACATTCAATCCAAGTGATGTTAACGGGTATCGACGCTTTCTGGACTATTCTCGGAAGGCCTTTGATGAAGGCTACCTGAAACTTGGAACGGTGCCCTTCCTCTCTTTTCGCGACATGCTGAATGCGGCTCCCCAGTTAGTACGTCTACATGCATGGCGTAGTGTTTATAGCCAGGTGGCACACTATATCAAAGATGAGAGTCTGCGCCAGGCATTCTCATTTCACTCGCTACTGATAGGAGGTAACCCCTTTGCTGTATCTTCTATCTATACTTTGATCCACGCACTGGAACGAGAATGGGGAGTTTGGTTTCCGCGTGGAGGAACCAGCGCCCTGGTCGAAGCAATGGTGAAATTGTTTACCGATATTGGTGGAAAAATTGAGCTTAATGCAAAGGTAAAACGCTTCACCACCCATGGCAATCGGGTCACAGGTGTACAATTGACTGATGGACGAAATATGACATGTGACGTTGTGGCCTCAAATGCCGATGTTGTGCATACCTATAAGCACCTGTTAGGTCAGCATCCGGTCGGAATGGCCCGCGCCCGAACACTGGTGCGTAAACGAATGAGCAACTCACTGTTCGTGCTTTATTTTGGTCTGAGCCACCACCATGCGCAATTAGCCCATCATACAGTTTGCTTTGGTCCACGCTATAAGGAACTCATCGAAGATATTTTTTATCATGACGGACTGGCAGAGGATTTTTCGCTCTATCTCCATGCCCCCTCTGTTACTGACCCATCTCTTGCTCCCCCGGGGTGCGCAAGTTACTATGTTCTGGCCCCTGTACCACACCTGGGAACAGCTAATCTCAACTGGGATATAGAGGGGCCACGCCTACGTGACCGTATTTTCGCGTATCTGGAAAAGTACTATATGCCCGGTCTACTCAAGCAGTTAGTCGTTCATCGTATCTTTACCCCATTTGATTTTCGTGACCAGCTAAATGCCCATCTAGGTTCGGCCTTCTCCTTTGAACCGTTGCTGACACAAAGCGCCTGGTTCCGACCACACAATCGGGACAGCCATATTGATAATCTGTACCTCGTCGGCGCAGGCACGCATCCTGGAGCGGGTATTCCCGGCGTGATGGGGTCAGCAAAAGCCACAGCCACACTGATGTTGGAAGATATCGCCAGATGAATCCCGCGCTGCTTAAACATGTTAGTCAGATAATGGATCAAGGTTCAAAAAGTTTTGCCAGTGTCGCCCGACTTTTCGATACGGCAACACGGCGCAGCACAATGATGCTGTACACCTGGTGTCGCTATTGTGATGATATAATAGACGGGCAAGAGTTGGGGGGACAAATAAGCAATGTTGATAAGTATGACGCTTGCGAGAAACTTCAAATGCTGCAATACCTAACGAGGCAAGCTTATGACGGTTTGCCAATGACCGAACCTGCTTTTGCAGCCTTTCAGACAGTAGCTCTGAGTCATGAAATCCCTCAGCAACAGGCCTTCGAACATCTGGAGGGATTCGCGATGGATGTACGCGGTGACCCTTGCAGAACGTTAGATGATACTCTGAGATATTGCTACCATGTCGCGGGAGTAGTTGGGCTGATGATGGCAAGGGTGATGGGGGTTCACAAAGCGAGTGTGCTGGATCGGGCCTGCGATCTAGGAATTGCTTTTCAATTAACTAACATTGCTCGGGATATTATTGAGGACGCGAAGGCCGGGCGTTGCTATCTTCCGCTAGAATGGCTTTACCAAGAAGGGCTAATGCCGGACACACTTATTTATACCGAAAACCGTCCTGCGCTTGCTCGGGTGGCATCCCGGTTGGTGGTGGAAGCGGAGTCTTATTATACCTCTGCTCTGACAGGGCTTACTGGTTTACCTTTGCGTTCAGCCTGGGTCATAGCTTCTGCTCATGGTATCTATCGTGAAATCGGCATTAAAGTGCAGCAAGCAGGAGTACAGGCCTGGGAGTGCAGACAAGGAACTAATCGTAGAGAGAAAGTTACCTTATTAATGGCCGGCGCAATGCAGGCGCTTATGTCTCGAGTGGCAATAATAACGCCTCGCGATCCCAAATTGTGGCAGCGGCCTCATTAAAACTTAACGCCACTTCGTTGTGTAGCACCCTACATTTCGTCACCTGAACAGAGATGTTAACTATGGAATGTCAAATTATATGGAACTTGCAATGGCTGGCGCAAAGTAGGTTATTTCCCCGCAACCAGCCTTTTCCTGACATGCTGCACTCCCCTCCCTCTTTCGAGGTTCAAACCCATTACTGGGTAAGGATTAGTCAGGCTTGCAATAGGCATTCCAACAGCCTATGATTATCACACCAAAACATGATAACCACTTGTTTTTAAAATAAAAATTTCACACTCAGAACGGAATGTCATCATCAAAATCCATCGGTGGCTCATTGCCTTGTGGAGCAAGGGACTGAGCCGGACGGGAAGGCGCACCGCCGCCGCTGAACTGCTGAGATTGTTGTGGCTGTGATTGTGGCTGCTGTGGCTGTCCCCAACTACCGCCTTGTGATTGGTTATCCTGTAAGCCGCTTGCACGCCCACCCAGCATTTGCATGGTACCACCCATGTTTACCACCACTTCAGTGGTGTAACGCTCCTGGCCGTTCTGATCTTGCCATTTACGGGTTTGCAGAGAACCTTCGATATAAACCTGTGAACCTTTACGCAAGTATTCACCCGCGACTTCTGCCAGTTTGCCGAATAAAACAACCCGGTGCCATTCAGTCTTCTCTTTCATCTCACCGGTCTGTTTATCGCGCCAGCTTTCAGAAGTCGCCAGAGTAATGTTAGTAACTGCGCCACCGTTCGGCATATAGCGGACTTCTGGGTCCTGCCCCAGGTTGCCGATTAAAATAACTTTGTTTACGCCTCTGCTGGCCATTGGGAATACTCCTGATGAAATGAATTTCTACAATTATAAGCAATGCAGTTTAACATGCGACGCTAAAAATGAAACGCAGCCACATTAGAACTGACTTTGCGAAGCTCACCGTACTTTATACTGTAATACTGTACTTATTACATTATTTCACTTAAATACTGTATATCTAATCAGTCAACTCTGTGTAATAATAACGCACTTATTATTAGTTATGCACGTACGAATAATCTGGGAAATGGTTCATGGATAACATCGAAGTTCGGGGCGCACGCACCCATAATCTCAAAAATATCAATTTGATAATTCCCCGAGACAAACTGATAGTTATCACGGGTTTGTCCGGCTCAGGTAAGTCTTCTCTGGCATTCGATACGCTTTATGCAGAAGGGCAGCGTCGTTATGTTGAATCACTTTCAGCTTATGCGCGCCAGTTTCTGTCACTGATGGAGAAGCCCGATGTTGATCATATTGAAGGGTTATCCCCGGCTATTTCCATTGAACAAAAATCCACTTCCCATAACCCACGTTCAACCGTGGGTACAATTACCGAAATTCATGACTATCTGCGTTTGCTGTTTGCTCGTGTAGGTGAACCACGTTGTCCTGATCACGATGTTCCACTCGCAGCACAGACTGTCAGCCAGATGGTAGATAATGTTCTGGCATTGCCGGAAGGGAATCGCCTAATGTTGCTGGCACCGATCGTCAAAGAGCGCAAAGGTGAACACACGAAGTTGCTGGACAATCTGACAGCACAAGGGTACATCCGCGCACGCATTGATGGTGAAGTCTGTGATCTGTCCGATCCGCCAAAACTGGAATTACAGAAGAAACACACCATTGAAGTGGTCATTGATCGCTTTAAAGTTCGCACCGATCTGGCTCAACGTCTGGCTGAATCTTTTGAAACAGCGCTGGAGCTTTCAGGTGGCACAGCCATTGTCGCCGATATGGATGACAATAAAGTTGAAGAACTGATTTTCTCCGCTAACTTCGCGTGTCCTGCATGTGGCTATAGCATGAGTGAGCTGGAACCTCGCCTGTTTTCTTTTAACAACCCAGCCGGTGCCTGCCCAACTTGTGATGGTTTAGGCATTCAGCAATTTTTTGATCCTGACAGAGTCATCCAGAATGGTGATATCTCTTTAGCAGGGGGAGCAATTCGTGGCTGGGATCGCCGTAATTTCTACTATTTTCAGATGCTGTGTTCACTGGCAAACCATTATAAATTCGATATTGAAATACCTTTCAATTCCCTGAGCGCCAGTATTCAGCAAGTGGTGTTATACGGTTCCGGTAAACAATCCATTGAATTTAAATACACTAATGACCGTGGCGATACCACGGTACGCAACCACCCGTTTGAGGGTGTACTGCATAATATGGAACGCCGTTATAAAGAGACAGAATCTACTGCCGTTCGTGAGGAACTGGCGAAATATATCAGCAACCGCTCATGTATTTCCTGTCACGGAACCCGTTTACGCAAAGAAGCCCGTTATGTATTTGTTGAGAATACAACTTTGCCGGAAATCTCAGATTTTAGCATCGGCCATGCAATGGACTTCTTCCAAAATATCAAGCTCAGTGGTCAACGTGCACAAATTGCCGAAAAAGTACTGAAAGAGATCCGTGACCGCCTGAAATTTCTGGTTAATGTTGGTCTGAATTATTTAACACTCTCCCGTTCCGCCGAAACACTGTCCGGTGGCGAAGCTCAGCGTATCCGTCTTGCCAGCCAGATTGGTGCCGGTTTGGTGGGCGTGATGTATGTACTTGATGAACCTTCTATCGGGTTACATCAGCGGGATAATGAACGCTTGCTGGAAACACTGATCCACTTGCGCAATCTGGGGAATACTGTGATTGTGGTTGAGCATGATGAGGATGCCATCCGCGCTGCCGACCATATTATTGATATCGGCCCCGGTGCTGGTGTGCATGGCGGCGAAATCGTCGCGGAAGGTACAGTTAAAGATATCATGATTAGCAAAGATTCACTGACAGGTAAATTCCTGAGTGGTGAACGGGAAATTTCAATTCCAGAGAAGCGTATTCCAGCTGATCCGAAAAAGGTACTGAAGCTGATTGGCGCGAAAGGTAATAACCTGAAAAATGTGACGTTCAACCTACCAGTCGGATTATTCACCTGTATTACCGGGGTCTCTGGCTCCGGTAAATCGACGCTAATAAATGATACGCTGTTCCCCATTGCACAACGCCAATTAAATGGCGCGACCAATATCAACCCTTCTCCTTATATTGATATTCAAGGACTGGAGCATTTCGATAAAGTGATTGATATTGACCAGAGTCCAATCGGTCGAACTCCCCGCTCTAACCCGGCAACTTACACCGGTGTATTTACGCCAGTCCGTGAGTTGTTTGCAGGTGTACCTGAATCCCGCACCCGTGGTTATACACTTGGGAGATTCAGTTTTAACGTTAAAGGTGGACGCTGTGAAGCTTGTCAGGGTGATGGCGTTATTAAGGTAGAAATGCACTTTCTGCCTGATATTTATGTCCCTTGCGATCAGTGTAAAGGTAAGCGTTATAACCGTGAAACACTGGAAGTAAAATATAAAGGCAAAAATATCAATGAAGTCCTAAATATGACGATCGAAGAAGCCCGTGAATTCTTTGATGCTGTTCCTGCTCTGGCCCGCAAACTGCAAACACTAATAGATGTTGGTCTTTCCTATATCCGCCTGGGGCAATCAGCAACGACGTTATCAGGTGGTGAAGCGCAGCGGGTAAAACTGGCACGAGAACTATCCAAACGAGGAACCGGGCAGACGTTATATATTCTTGATGAGCCAACAACCGGTCTGCATTTTGCTGATATTCAGCAATTATTGACAGTTCTGCATCAGTTACGCGATCAAGGAAATACCATTGTGGTTATTGAGCATAATCTTGATGTGATTAAAACCGCTGACTGGATCGTGGATCTTGGCCCTGAAGGAGGGAACGGTGGCGGCGAAATTCTGATTTCCGGTACTCCTGAAGAGGTATCCGAATGTGAGCAATCACATACTGCGCGTTTCCTGAAACCGATATTGACGAAAAAAGCCTAATGCGCAAATAGGGGCTCAGTTGAGCCCCGTTGTTTTCTGCCAGTAGCTTTCCGAAACTCACTTCACCTACGGTTTTCCCAATAGCAACAAGCAATTTTCGCCGCCAGTTCAGCGTTATTAAGTATCAATTGAATATTGGCAGACAGACTATCGCCTCCGGTCAACTCAACCACTCGAGCCAACAAAAACGGTGTACATTCCTTTCCACTTACTCCCTGCTCAATGGATTCGCGCACAGCCTGTTCGATAGCGGCATTAATCTCCGTTTCCGGCATGGCATACTGCTCAGGGATCGGGTTAGCAATCACTAATCCCCCCTGTAATCCGGTATCCCATTTTATCACCATTGCCTGGGCTATCTGTTCTGGAGAATCCAAGCGAATATTGACAGAAAATGGACTGGTACGGCAGAAAAATGCCGGCAAAGAGTGGGTCTGATAGCCAATTAACGGTACACCATGAGTTTCAAGATATTCTGTTGTCAGGCCAAGATCCAGAATGGATTTGGCTCCCGCACAGACTACCGCAACACTGGTTTTCGCCAACTCCTGCAAATCGGCTGAAATATCAAAAGAATGCTCTGCTCCACGATGCACACCACCAATGCCACCGGTAGCGAAAATTTTAATCCCCACCATTTCCGCAATAATCATGGTAGAGGCAACGGTGGTCGCACCATTTTTTCCGGCAGCAACCACAAAGGGTAAATCACGACGACTGACTTTAGTAACCTTGTAGCCTTCACTGCCCAAAAGTTCTATTTCTTCATGCGACAAACCGGCTTTCATACGTCCATTAATAACGGCTATTGTTGCAGGAATAGCGCCATTTTCCCTGATTTTCTGCTCAACCTGTAGCGCAATTTCTACATTTTGCGGATAAGGCATCCCTTGAGCAATAATCGTAGATTCCAACGCTACGACGGGTTGGTTATCCGCTAAAGCTTCTGCAACTTCCGAGGAAACATCCAGATATTCATTTCCAATAGCGTGATTTTTCATGATTGTAATTCCAATAGTTTTTGGACACTGCCATTTGACAGATTTGGATTATTGGTAAATTCACAAGATAATGTAAGGGCAGAACACCCTTGAGCAAAACGAACACTCTCTGCCAGCATCATATCTTCCAGCCAACAGTTCACCAGACCGGCCATCATGGCGTCGCCGGCGCCCGTTACATTAACCACCTTGACACTGATAGGATGTGACCAACCCGCCATACCATCACTTTCACTAAAGTAAACACCCCCTACGCCCATGCTAAGAACTAAACGCTGCACACCTTGATCGTGAAACCATCGTGCCACTACCGGAACATCGGTAGGTTGGGTAATTTTCATTCCACTTAGCGCTTCCGCCTCCAGAAAATTAGGCTTTAAGGTGTGGATATAGGAAAGCCAGTTTTTAATCTTAGGTGCTTTAAATGCAGATACTGTATCCACAAATACCGGCACTGTTCCGGCATTAGTCAACAACCAAACCAAAGCCTCTTCAGATAAATTGCAATCAATAACCAGTACGCCAGCATGCTGAATAAGATCACAATGACTCACCAACAACGATGGGGTCAGTTTTTCCAGAATATGCATATCGTTGATAGCAACCAACATCTCACCGCTATCATCTAATAAAGAGATATACGTCGAGGTATTCTCACCATAAAGCTTATAACAGCGATCGACGTTAACACCCGCGCGTTTAGCCTGATCCAATAAAGTACTGCCATAGAAATCATCACCAACAACAGAAATAAGATGACATTCTTTACCCAATAGAGCGATATTTTGGGCAATGTTTCTACCTACACCACCAGGTGTGCATTTCACTTTTCCTGGGTTAGAATCTTCATAAATTAATTTAGCGGATGCATAACCACAAACATCCATATTAATAGATCCAATAGTCACCACATAATTGTGATCAGATAAAATATAACCTTTCCCCTTTATATACCCCTTATTCATTAAATTCATAATATGACCAGCAACACCGGAGCGACTTATACCTAAAATATCGGCAATTTCCTGCTGTGGGATCAATGGATCTCGTCTCAGAAGGTGCAATATTTGTTTTTCCCGATTCGTCATTTTTGGGCACTTGTTTGTTTTTAAACATACGTTTGTTTTATGTGTTAAAAACAAAACAGTAAAGCGAGATTTTTTATTTCACAACGAAGTTGGGAGAGCGATCGTAAGAGTATATGACTGGATTTTCAGCCCAATTTTATGTGATAACCATCAAGTTAAATCCTGCTGGAATACCCATCCTTCCAGAATATTAAGAATCGGCTAGTGTTTTATACTAGAAATAGATTTAACAAAACAAAGAAATAAGAAAAGTCTTATTGAAAACTAACAAATGTTTGGGTATGCCTTGAAATAGTTAAAATCATTTTTACCGTCTGAGACATGTTTCATGAAAAAGTGATCTATTTCACAATAAATCGCAAGAGTTAGATCACGTTCAAATGGCAATATTTTTGGCAAACTGTTCAATTCACCGAATCTTGATTAACATGACTTTCACAGCAATTTATATCTGTATATTGACACGATGAATTGTTCTCTGCATATATGAATCCCTCATTTATAATTAACCAATAGATTGATTTAATTACATTAAATATTTTTTTGCTTGTAAATATCAGGACGAACGATTTGCCAAACAAAGTTTTCTGATTTTACCGGTGAATAACCTGTCTTTTCATATAACCAAGGGGCTGTGGTAGTAACCAACATAATTCTTCTGAGCTTTATTATTTGAAGATGATCCAGACAACACTCCATCATCCAGCGTGCTAATCCTAACCCCTGATAATCATCCAAGATAAAAACATCGCATAGATAACCAAAGGTCGCGAAATCAGTGACAATACGCGAAAATCCTATCTGTTGGGAATCTTTGTACAAACCAAAGTTTAAGCTATTTTCAATTGATAAATTCACAGTTTCTTTATCAATTCCTTCTGCCCAACTCGATTTTGCCAAAAATTGATGAATCAAGTTAATATTTAATTCATGTTTATCCGTAGAAATAATATAACCATTCTTTTCCCAACGATGTAAATTTTCCATTTACTTCCTCATAAGCAAAACGATGCTAATCAACTATTCTATCAAAGAGTATTCTAAAAGACTTATCGTAGCTGATTTTTAGTAATTATTTCAACAAAAAATTCAAGAAAATAATGATAATATATTCTCTATTACAACCACGATAAGATCAAGTCTAATTTGAAAGGACTAAGCCCTACTCAGCATAGAACTCGGTCCTTCTTTATCCCTAGTCCTCACCTGACATATCGGGATAAATTCAAACAAGGTAGCTTTATACTCTGATAATTGATATGTAAGTTACCGTTTTTTAGCTAAAGTAATAATAAATACATCATGTCCACTTTTTTCATCTTCCTTGATATTTTCTATAGCTTCTTTATTATTTTTTTCACCTTTTATAAATCATTATCCGGATTCATTAATCCATCCAAAATAGCATCTAACCTAGTCTCAAATTTTCCGGTGTTACGATGCCAAATAAACCCTTCAATACGTGAAATTACTAATTTTTTATTAGTAGCAATTTCACAGAATCCTATCGCCGCTTAAGGTGTTAACTTCATTACAATACTTCCACCTAAGGCAAAGAACTCATCAGGATTAGTATAAACGCGTAATTTATCTATAGATATATTCACTTTATTTACTCCACTTAATTCGACTATTAGCATTCCAGCCAGAGTCCATTTTATCAGCTATCTGAGTAATTTCTCCCGTTCTATCGTTTACTACTATATATCCATTTGGAGGAATACCATATACTGTCGCTGTATTATTCCTTCTTAATTTATCTGGCGTTTTATTATCTTTTGACTTTTCATTCGTGATACTAGTCTGACTAATAATTGCAGGTCAAAAAAACATAAGAATATAAATATTAAAATTCAATTATCTGAAGCGCACCATACCTAGTGCGCTTCTAAAGAGGGGTATACTGCTATTTTACAAACCTGCCAATCATTATCATCAATAGCAGATCATTTACATTAAAATTTATTACTTATTTACCGCCGCAAATGTTTCAGCAATACGCTCAACATTATGATAATTAACCCCAGCCATACAGACTCGGCCATTACCGACCAGATAAACAGCAAACTCTTTACGCAGGCGATCTACTTGCTGCTGACTAAAGCCGGTATAACTGAACATGCCGCGTTGTTTCAGCAAGTGATCAAAATTTTTCTCTGGCAGTGTGGTTCTCAGGACATCCACCAGCACCGTACGCATTTCCAGAATACGCAGGCGCATATGCTCAACCTCTCCCAACCACTGCGCTTTTAAAGCCGGATCAGTCAGAACCTTAGCCACAACCTGTGCACCAAAATTCGGTGGACTGGAATAAATACGGCGCACACCAGCTTTCAACTGTCCAAGCACCCGATCTTTTGTCTGTCCATCATCACAAACAACAGACAAGCCACCAACGCGTTCACCATACATAGAAAATATCTTGGAGAAGGAGTTGCTCACCAGGAAAGGCAAACCGGCTGTCGCCATAGCGCGAATGGCATAAGCATCTGCTTCCATACCATCCGCAAACCCCTGATACGCAATATCAAGAAATGGCAGGAGTTCCCTTTCTTCAACAATCTGAACAACCTGATCCCATTGATCATCTGTCAGATCAGATCCCGTTGGGTTATGGCAACAGGGATGCATCAAAACTATGCTTTTTGCCGGCAATTTTCTGAACGTTTCCAGCATTTCACTGAATTTTACCCCTTTGGTCTGTTCATCAAAATAAGGGTAATAGTTCACCTTCACACCAGCACCCGTAAAAATAGCCGCGTGATTTTCCCAGGTTGGATCACTGCACCATACTTCTGAATCAGGAAAATACCGATGCAAAAAATCAGCACCGATTTTCAGACCGCCAGAACCACCTAACGCTTGAATTGTCGCTACCCGCTGCTGTTGCAACATGGGATGATTTTTACCAAATAGCAGCTCCTGAACAGCAAGACGATATGATTGCAGCCCTTCCATTGGCAGATAAAGAGAGGCAGTCTGTGACAACGCGCGAAGTTGCTCTTCGGCGGTAGCCACAGCCTGCAATTGCGGAGTCACACCCTGCTCATCGTAATACAGCCCAATGCTCAGATTAATTTTTTCCGCACGAGGATCTTTTTTAAATTCTTCAGCCAGCGAAAGAATAGGATCACCGGCATAAACATCAACATTCTGGAACATCAGGCTATACTCCTTGTCAATCAGTTATTCAACAAACAATATAGCCTATAGCATCATTCGTCCATATATTCCATTGCAACTCTGGAAGTGAGTTTAGTCATCAGCTCGTAAGTAATGATGCCCGTGCATTCAGCAACCCGTTCCACTGGCAGCACATCCCCCCAGAGAACCACTTCATCACCGACTTTATCTGTAGCATCCGGCCCCAAATCAATAGATATCATATCCATTGAAACACGGCCAACAATCGGCACTTCACGCCCATTAACAAATATTGGCGTTCCTGAGGGAGCACTGCGCGGATAACCATCACCATAACCAATAGCCACAACACCAAGCCAGGTATCCAGTTCACTGACCCAGGTTCCACCATAACCGACTGACTCACCGGCTTTGTGTTTACGAACCGCAATCAAGCTCGATTTTAATGTCATCGCTGGGATCAGGTTAAAATCCGCCGCCGTTTTATCAGGCAATGGCGATACACCATACATCATAATCCCAGGACGTACCCAGTTCTGATGGGCTTCCGGCCACAGCAGGATCCCCCCCGACGCATCAATAGACTTTTCTCCCGGCTTGTTAGCACAGAAAGCCTGAAAACAGGCTATCTGCTGACGGGTTGTGTCTACAGTGGGTTCATCAGCCCTGCTGAAATGGCTGACAATATTGACTGGCTGCCGCACATTTAGGCAACGACTTAACCGTTCATAGAAAGCTTCTGCATCTTCCGGCCGAACACCAAGACGATGCATTCCGCTATCCAGCTTCATCCACACCTTTATGGGATGAGATAATTCAGCCTGCTCCAGTGCTTCCAATTGCTCAACGCTGTGCACTACCGTCTCAATATGGTTGGCTACCAGTACAGGCAGGTCAACCGCATCAAAGAATCCTTCCAATAACAGAATCGGTTTGACGATACCTCCATAGCGTAACGTCAATGCTTCACTAATTCGCGCTACACCGAAACAATCGGCGTCTTCCAGCGTATGTGCTGTCTCCAGTAAACCGTGGCCATAAGCGTTTGCTTTCACAACTGCAATAAGATTGCTTTTAGGGGCGAGAGTCCTTACCCGTTGCAGGTTATGTCGCAGAGCGCGGCGGTCAATAACTGCGGTTGCCGCTTTCATTTTATTCCTTTATTGATTAATTCTCTGGTGTTAATACTTATTCGTCGTCATAACTCGGTCCGGCGTAGTTATCAAACCGCGACCACTGACCATTAAACGTCAGGCGAACTGTACCGATTGGACCGTTACGCTGCTTACCAAGAATGATTTCAGCCACACCTTTCATGTCGCTGCTCTCATGGTAAACCTCATCACGATAGATAAACATAATCAGGTCGGCATCCTGCTCAATTGAGCCGGATTCACGTAAATCAGAGTTAACCGGGCGCTTATCTGCCCGTTGTTCAAGGCTACGGTTGAGCTGAGAAAGTGCAACTACTGGCACCTGAAGTTCTTTAGCCAACGCTTTGAGTGAACGGGAAATTTCTGCAATTTCCAAAGTACGGTTATCAGATAAAGATGGAACCCGCATTAATTGCAGGTAGTCGATCATAATGAGGCTCAACCCGCCATTTTCACGGAAAACACGCCGGGCACGGGAACGCACTTCGGTCGGCGTCAGGCCGGAAGAATCATCAATATACATATTGCGTTTTTCCAGCAATATCCCCATCGTACTGGAGATCCGCGCCCAGTCCTCATCATCAAGTTGACCTGTACGGATACGGGTTTGATCCACCCGTGAAAGGGATGCCAGCATACGCATCATGATCTGGTTGCCAGGCATCTCAAGACTGAAGATCAGAACAGGTTTGTCCTGCATCATGGCTGCGTTTTCACACAGGTTCATGGCAAAAGTGGTTTTACCCATAGAAGGACGAGCGGCTACAATGATCAGATCTGATTTTTGTAACCCTGCGGTTTTCTTATCCAGATCCTGATAACCGGTAGAAACACCCGTTACGCCATCATGAGGCCGCTGATAGAGTTGCTCAATACGCTCGACGGTTTCCTCAAGGATCCGTTCTATCCCTTTCGGCCCTTCATCTTTACTGGCACGGTTTTCTGCGATCTGGAATACCCGCGATTCAGCCAGATCCAATAATTCTTCGCTGCTCCTTCCCTGAGGATCGTAACCCGCATCCGCAATTTCATTAGCTACTGCAATCATATCGCGGACAACAGCACGTTCGCGGACGATATCCGCATAGGCATTAATGTTAGCCGCACTTGGCGTATTTTTTGATAATTCGGCCAGATAAGCAAAACCGCCTACATTGCTCAGATCCCCACTCTGCTCAAGAGATTCAGATAACGTAATCAGGTCGATGGGGTTGCCCATCTCCAGCAACCGCTGCATTTCAGAAAAAATACGTCGATGTGGACGGCTGAAAAAATCATTGCTGGTGACTCGTTCGGAAACATTATCCCAACGCTCGTTATCCAGCATTAAACCACCTAACACGGATTGCTCCGCTTCCAAAGAGTGTGGCGGAAGCTTCAGCCCCTCCATTTGGCGATCTTTTGGTTCAGCCATTTTGTTGTGAGTTGATTTTTTTCCTGCCATGAATCCCGCAATAATCCACTGATAAACCTGTAACGACGCACGAGTATACGCTATGAAGTGTCTTGAGTAATTAGATATAGTTTGTAATTATTCCTGACACCTTAAAGCCCGTTTACAATCAGTTCAACTACTACGTGCAAACATTCTCCCTACATTTACGAGGTTGAGTCATGGCAAAGCATATCGAATTTTCCGCAACCGGCGGCCCTGAAGTCCTTAAATATTGTGAATTCACACCCGCATCACCTGCTAAAGATGAAGTACAAGTAGAAAACAGAGCTATTGGAATCAACTATATTGATACTTACATCCGTAGAGGGCTCTATCCACCAGCACACCTGCCAAGCGGCCTGGGTACTGAGGCCGCAGGCGTAGTGAGCAAAGTGGGTTCCGCTGTAACGTCCATAAAAGTGGGTGACCGTGTAGTTTATGCGCAATCAACTTTGGGCGCTTACAGTGAAGTGCATAATGTCCCGGAAAGTAAAGTCGCTGTTCTGCCGGATGCCATCTCCTTTGAGCAAGCTGCCGCCTCTTTTTTGAAAGGGTTGACAGTTTACTATCTTCTGCACCGTACCTACAAGATTCAACCCGGTGAACCCTTTTTGTTTCATGCCGCCGCTGGTGGCGTTGGGTTGATTGCCTGCCAATGGGCAAAAGCCTTGGGTGCAAAACTTATCGGCACTGTTGGCTCCGATGAGAAAGCTCAACGCGCGAAAGATGCTGGTGCATGGCAGGTAATTAACTATAACCGCGAAAATATTGTTGAGCGAGTTTATGAAATAACCCACGGTGAAAAAGTGGGTGTAGTTTATGATTCCGTAGGTAAATCCACCTGGCTGAACTCACTGGATTGCCTGAAACGCCACGGTTTGATGGTCAGTTTTGGCAATGCATCTGGACCAGTTACGGGTGTCGATTTGGGGATTTTAAATCAAAAGGGCTCACTGTTTGTTACTCGCCCTTCTATCGCCGGCTATATTTCGACCCGCGAAGAGTTGGAGGAAGCCAGCAAAGCGCTATTCGATCTGATTGCTAGCGGCAAAATTAATGTAGATGTACCAGAGAGTCAGAAATTCCCACTAAGTGAAGCGACAAGAGCGCACCAAACATTGGAAAGTCGCGCGACTCAGGGATCAAGTTTACTGATCCCTTAACGGCAAATTGAACGAGCTATCGACCAAACCGCCAACGACTATATTATATACATTCATTAGATAACAGTGCTGAGTACAGAGTGTGAGATGGAGGATAAAACGATACCCCTATTAATTATTGGGGTATCTCTCATTCAGGAAGATAAATAGCGATAGGATTGAGGCGCCTTTATCCCTTGACCAAGCATATCTAAAGACAAAGGTTTATCGTACTTTTTAACATTACCAATGCCAATTGCGACAGCATTTTTTCTCCCCTCAAAATAATTATCAAAAAAATCCTTTGTTATACCTGCAAATTGTCGAGTCATTTCCCACACAACAGAAGGTGAATCAGAAATGATCTCTTCAATTTCAAATTCTCCAACAACCATCCCTATAGGCATAGTCGCATATATAACAACGGACTGAACTTCGTTATTTTTAAAAGCCCCTTTTCTGAATTCAAATCTCTTTGAACCATCAAGTATTCTATTAACATATTCAGGCTTAATTGATAATAAAACTTTCATTAACTTCACTCAGTCGGATAATATCATTAAATTGATCATTGGTTAATTTCATTACTCCCCAATAATCATCACCATTTAAACCAACTTCATTAATAAGTCTATCACGAATAATCCTTTTGGGCAAAGCCACATTATAAGTAAATCTCACTATATATGGATATCGTCTTTCTTTATATATTTTAGTTAATTCACTTTCACTAAAGACACTAAACCTACCACAATAATCAATATAACTTTTTAAAGTTTGGAATTCATCAATAACCCGAACTTCTTCAACAACACAAAGTGAGCTAATCACTGATCTATATCGCGCTGGCCCTTGCTTATCGGCAGTCCTATATATAACAATGATATCTCCTCTCTTCATGTAAAGAACATCTTTCATTGCACATATATATATTTTATGAATACTATTAGCATGTGAAACATCCTGAACAATATCAGGTGGCTCAGTTAAAAGGCGTGAATCAGGAAAGAGGCGTGTATGAAACTCTGGGTATATTGATAATAAATATTTATTTTCTGTTTTACTCACTATCAATGGATAATCAAGAAGAATATCACCATTTATTAAGGTTAAATCTCTAACATATACAAATTCTATGCCATTATTTGTATGTTTTTCGCCATGCTTATAAAAACCATATTTTTTGAATAAGCGGATCAGGTAATCATGCATTTCAAAGATAGTCACATATATGTTATCAACCTCTAACGCTATTGCTGTATCGAATACTTTCTTTATAAAACGCTGTCCACGCAATGTGCCTTTTGATTCAAACTTAAACGTACCTATTTTAAGATGAGTGCTACCAGGCAAAGAAGGTTCGACATCTGAAACATTACTTTCAGGTTTTAAATAAAGAAATCCGTCTATTCTATTCGTATCATCATACAATAAATAAGCTGATTCATTACTCAAGGCCTTTTTATTTAACCAATCTGAAAATTCGACATAACTTTCCTTTAATGTGTAGAAAAAGACGTCATTATGATTAAAACAACTGAACTTCTCATATCTTAAACTATCCATCAACACCAAACCTCCACAAAGGCAGTTCTTCGCTCTGATGTAACGACACAATAGTTTTCAACTAATCCCACTTCTTCATTCGAACAACCTAACGCCTGTATTCTCTTGCTGGATAATAATGTTACCCAAGCATACAAACTTCATCCTGAATAATTTCATACCATTACAAACTACTTTTAATTACTTACTTCTATTCGATATTAATTTTATACCCATTAAAAAATCAATAATCGTTGAATATCTTAATCTTTGTTCAATGTTAAGTTTCACAATATAGCATGATAAAGAAAAATAAAAAGACTCAGTGTTTACGCATTCCATGTTGAATAATGCCTAACAAACTGGTTGCTAAGTACTTACCACCAGCAAAGATCGCAGAACTTAAGCATTATTGCTGAAACAAGACTGTCCAAATTCCAGTACGGCAAAATTGATTTATTCGAGCAGTATCACAATGTTTGACAAACATATATGGATATCTATTTTTGTCAAATAATGGGAAGCTAATCCCGAAAAATAAGTTAAATCACGGCAAAAAATCATGCGATATCGATAAATATTTTAATCCCATCCTTAACGGTAAAACGAGCGGATATTACATCCGCTCAGTTACCATTGCCAACGCCTGTTCCACAACGGAAATATCTGCACCGGGTTTATGGGCATTTTCACTCAGATGACGACGCCACTGACGCGCACCCGGAATCCCCTGAAAAATGCCTAAAATATGGCGGGTGATATGCCCCAGATAGGCTCCTTTTGAAAGTTCTTGCTCTATATAAGGATAAAGCGTTCTAACCACCTCAACGGGATTCACTACCGGAATTGAAGAATCAAATAACTCGTGATCAACATGTGCCAGAATAGATGGATTCTGATACGCCTCACGCCCGACCATAACCCCATCCACATGTTGCAAATGCTGTTTTGCTTCTTCCAGCAATTTAATACCACCATTGATAGCAATTGTCAGTTGAGGAAAATCTTTTTTCAGTTGATAAACCCGCGGGTAATCCAACGGTGGTATCTCACGGTTTTCTTTTGGGCTTAAACCAGAAAGCCAGGCTTTGCGTGCATGAATGGTAAATATATTGCAGCCACTGCGTTGTACAACAGTATCAATAAAATCACACAGGAATTCGTAGCTGTCTTGCTCATCAATACCAATACGGGTTTTAACCGTAACCGGTACACTGACCACATCCTGCATTGCTTTGACACAATCCGCCACCAATGCAGCGTCCCCCATCAGGCAAGCGCCAAAACGTCCGTTTTGTACCCGATCAGAAGGACAACCCACATTCAGGTTAATTTCATCATAGCCACGTTTCTGAGCAATTTGCGCACAATACGCCAGCGCTTGTGGATCACTTCCACCCAGTTGTAATGCTATTGGGTTTTCTTCTTTACTGTATGCTAGATAATCGCCTTTTCCATGAATAATTGCTCCAGTTGTCACCATTTCGGTATACAACAGCGTTTGCTTAGTCAACAGACGATGGAAATAACGGCAATGACGATCTGTCCAGTCGAGCATCGGGGCAATGGAAAATCGACTAGGGCTATATTTATCTATCTCTCTATTTAGTTCTTTGATTTTACAAATATTATTTGATTCTTTATTTTGGTGCATTTCTGTACTTTTTAAGCTATTGTTTCTTCCTCTGTACACATCAGCAATGGTGTAGCCGGATACGGAAGTTCGCAAGAATATGGCTTACTATAACATAGAAAACTCCCTCGTATTGACAGCATAAGTATACTACTGACACCAAAATAGAGTCGGAGCTGACCTTGCAATGATTAACTACAATGTAAGGTACCTTTCTCCTGTTTCAGCTTCAGCAAAACCTATTTATATTTTATACTGACTAAAACGTAGACGTTACATTGCAGAAAAAGGCAAAAAATAATGCATTTTTCACTCGATAAAACTTGTTTTGTGACCACAATAGACACACAAAAATATGAAGAGGTGTACTATGAAATAGTGCTATTTTAAAAGTCCGTGTACCTGAAGAACTTAAAAACGCTGTAGTACAAGCCGCCCAGAATAACAATTTGGATATGTCCAGCTTTATCCGTTTAGTTCTCACCAAAGCTACAAAGGAACGTCATGTCCCTAATACGACAACACAAGCTGCGATCCGTGAACTAGAAAATGGCGGTGGCACTCGTGTTGATACCGTTGATGAATTTTGGGGCGAGATATTCAAATAATCATGCTAAAAATTTGATATTCATCAGCCTTTAAAAAGGACTTAAAGCCGTATCAGCACGATAAAGCAGCACTTGCCGCTATTGATACTGTATTAAAATTGCTTATAAATGGGTAAACCACTACCACCCAGAATATAAAGAGCCCCCACTGAAAAGAAACTATATCGGGTATTTAGAATGTCATGGAAAACCAGACCTTCTATTAATTTATAAAAGAACGGAAGGAGAAATATTATTATATCGCACAGGCAGCCATGCAAAATTATTCAAACTGTAAATATTCATAATAGTCCAATCTTCCGGGCTATTTTCTAATTCCCATTAAAAATGTATTTGACTCTATTATATCAGACACAGTAGACTTAATAAATATCAAATAGAATATTCATTATAGTAATACTTATTCCCTGAGTTATCTCCCCACCTTAATTTTTTAATTATACATGTAAACATAATTAAACATTTACATGTATATTTCCCAATTAATAAAACATCATTATATTGGAGATAGAATCAATCAGTTCCAATATCATCATGCCCTTCTTCAAACTCCCATTGAACATTATATTTATCTATAAAATAAAAATATCTGATATTACCGATAATCTTACAGGTTTCTTGCTTTAGAACAGTATTCTTTTCATCTTCTTCGCTAAAAAACATAAACTCATTACTGGCTATTTCGTCTATTTTATACGGCTTATATAATGGTGATGAATTTATCAATCTGACATTCGGAAAACTCTTTACGTGCTCAAATACACTGTCTATATTCTGCATTCTAAGACAAATATGACCAACACCACCAATGTCATGAGTCTCTTTTATTTCATCCCGTTTTCTTCCAGTTGGACAGTGATATTCCATCAATTCGATAAAAACGCCAGTTCCAGGAATTTCTAAAAACGCTATTGATACATCTACATGTTCAGGATTATCGATAAAACCTGCTGATTTTGCAAAACCATTATTTTTAAAATGAGGAAAGAATTGTCTTGGTATCGCACCAAATAGATTCTTATAAAAATCAATTGCCTCCATCAGCTCACATAGCATACAATTCATACCTGAATTCAGATAAAAATTATATCAGAATAAATTAATTTAAGTAAAATTAATTTATAGTAGATAATATGCGATCAAAATTTAGATTAATCTGAAAATCTGAATTTCCCTAAAAAATCAGGCAATCAATTTTTCAGGGAAATTCATCAACCCAGATTTTATCAATCACCTTGGTTGCTCAGGCCAATCAATATCTTTTCCCTGTGAAATATCTATCCGGTTAAGTATTACTCTATACTCTTTCCATGCCAATAAAGCCATTTTCTCTTCTTTAGTAGCAATATCTAAATCAACAGCATCTTGCAATGGTGCGATTTGTTTTATTGCCTCAGCCATTAATTGCTGCTTTTGGAGTTGGGCATATTGCTGTAATTCACTTTCCGTGGATGGAGGAATATCCCCCCATTCTGGCAAGCCATTTTTACCCGCTATACGGCACTTTCCTTCTGGTGCATTATTAGCGGCATATTTATAATAAATATCACTACTGACTTCCATAACATCATCCGGCAATGAACCAGCTGCAATATAATTCTCTTTCAACTCTATTGGATAGAACGCATTGGTTTTTGCACTGTAATAATACATAACTAATATCCTATCGCTATCCAAAAGAATGGGCTGTTCCATCTGGCATTTACCCAAGAGTTTAATAAATCGAAAGATGAGCGATCAATCACATTTACGTAGCCAATAACCGCTCCCATAGAACCTATTTTGCTCTGGATAGGATTAATATTCACAGAATAATCCGTATTGGAAAAACTAATTGGTAACTGAATACGAGCCACATTACCACTTTGGATCACGTCAGTGCGTCCCCATTGATAAATTACACCCGTGTCTCCACATTTCCACCAACCATTAACAGCTTTATCGGCGGTGTTCTTATTACCTTTAGAATTAATTTTTTTATCAACTTCAATACTAATTTTTTGGTCTAATTCAATATCAATTCTCCTGTCTACTTCAATATTAATTTTTTGGTCTATTTGTTCTGGTGTATATACACCAATATCCACGGCGCCCAGATGAATATCCTCAGACAACTCCTTACCATTCACTTTCCGAATATTAGGCACTCTATTACTAAGATTGTCATTAAACGAATCTGCTAATTCTTGGATAAGCTTTTGTGTCGCGGCCAACCTGCTACTATTACCAAGCATGTTTGTAAGCTGAACAATACCTTCCTGTGCTAATGAAGCACTTGGAATTTCTGTTGTGATTTTCTGCTCTAAAGCTCTATTTAATTGTGTAGTGAGTTTGACTATATCGCCATCATCCAAAACATCATCGCTACATTGTGTAGAGATAAAATCAGCTACCACAGATGATATGATTGATGATTGACGCAACACCTTATTTAACAAACCAATGGAAATAATATTGGGTGGAATCCCGGTGTTTAGATCCCGACTTTCTTCATATTCTCCTTGAGATACAACATTAGCATCCTGGCTAGCAGAAAAAGCTTTAAATTCATTTTTATTACTCATAATTTCTCCTTAAAGAAAAAATTAATATTTTTATTAAATAAGATTTTGAGTTAATAGATATTAAAATAGAACATCTGACCTATAATCTAATACCATTTTAATATTGCATTTCAATAATAGTCTCTTTCTGACAAAGAACGATGAAAATTTTTTATAACTTATAGCAATTAACTATTTTCGTATAGTTAATTTAGGCAATAGTTCAATACCTAAAACTAAATTTTAATTTTTTAGATAAACCTCGCATAACAAAAAAACCGGCTCCAACAGGCTTTGTAAGCTCATAAAAACATGCTTAAGTATTTATTAGCTTGAATTATCCAGAATTTGTCTATTCTTATATATGTGGACAAATTCTATTGTCAATATTTATAAGCCTACTTTAAGTAAGGGAGAATTGTATGCCATCAAGAAGAGACGTCATGGTTGGAGGATTAAGTCTTGCTGCTGCCGGTATCCTATCTACGGTATCTTCAGCTAATGCTGCAACTGCTAACATAAAACTGCAAGGAGCTTATAAAACAGGTAGCGAAGAAAAAGCCCTTGATATTATTAATCTTTATGATTTGGAAGAAGAAGCACGTAAACTGATTCCTGCCCCTCAATTTGGCTATATTAGCGGCGGTTCAGGTGATGAATGGACGCTACGTGAAAATACCAGAGCCTTTGACGATTACCAAATTATTCCCCGCTATCTCGCGGGGATAAAAGAACCTGACACAACAACCGAATTACTCGGCAGCAAAGTGGATATGCCTATTTTCATTCCACCGATGGCAGCACATGGACTGGCTCATATCTCGGCTGAATTGGGAACAGCGCGTGGCGCGGCTGCCGCTGGTGCCCTGTTTACTGCACAAACTCTGTCTAATTCATCTCTTGAAGAGATAGCAAAAGTGAGTAACGGCCCCAAATGGTTCCAAATTTATTTTACCAAAGATATGGGTATGAACCGTGAACTAATACGCCGGGCTAAAGCTATGGGTGCAACCGCCATCGTATTTACGGTTGATTTAGAGTGGAGTGGTAATAGGGAAACCGATAGACGCAATAAATTTACCTACCCACGTTCACTTCCATTTCCTAATATTCCTGGCGCTACCGCCGGTGCACCATTATCAGAAATTACAGCGCTATTTAAACGGGATCTTGATTTTAAGGATCTGGAATTTATCGTCAAAGAATCAGGTCTTCCTGTCATCGTAAAAGGTATTCAATCTGCCGAAAATGCTAAAGAATGTATTGACCACGGAGCCGCAGCTATTCAAGTTTCTAACCATGGCGGCCGGCAATTAGATACTGTCCCGGCAGCAATCAAGTCATTACCAAGCATTGTTGAAGCCATTGGACATCATATTCCGGTCTATTTAGATGGCGGTATCCGTCGCGGTATTCATGTGTTTAAAGCACTCGCATTAGGCGCCAAAGCTGTCGCTATCGGCAGACCAATTTTATATGGACTGGCATTGGGTGGAGCACCAGGCGTAACTTCCGTTTTAAACCTGCTTAAAGATGAGCTGAAACTTAGCATGAAGCTGGCGGGATGCGCAGCTATTAAAGATATTGAGAGAAAGTTTATCAGTTTAATTTAACTCATTAACTGATGACGTAAATATCAGCCCCGTTTCATTTGAAATAGATGATTTCAGGAAATGGGGTAAATTCTGTTAACCACGGTAATTTTTATAATTTAACTGGTAAAATAGAATTTTCACTTTTCCCCTGAAATATTCTTCAAGGGGAAAAGTTTAATATAAATATTAATGAAGTATACGAGACGCTGACGGCTCCGCAATATCAATTTCATAACGTTGTTGTTCTTCCATTCTACTACGTAAAACATCTTCTACTAATGCAGAAAAACCTGTCATCATTTGCCGTTCCATAATAATGCCTTTTGGCTCAGGCCACGGCAGGCTGGCAATTGGCCAGTCACAATATAATTTATAATAATTAAACTGATCCAACCGTTCTTTACTCTTGTCAAAATCATTACTCCAGTAGGCATTACCCAACCGGAAGTTTGTATAGAACTCATCAAAGCGGCCAAAGATTTCATAAATATAATCAGCGGTTTTCAGCATATTTTTCCATGCCACGTCTTCACTGATATAACCAGCGCAAAAACAATTACGGCTTAAAACAATTGCAAGCCACAAATCAAATCCCCACACTAATGCAGGTGGGCGCCCATTAGCCGTTTGAGAACATTTACGAATAGAGGCAGGTGTTACTTCAACTAATTTGGCAAGAACTTTAAACATTTTGCCATCACTAAGCGCAGCATCAACAGCAAAATGTTTTGAATGCATCCCATCCCACAAACCGGTTAGCATTTTCATATAGCCTTCTTCATCAATAATTCCCCAGTCACTGTATAGTTGGGATTGATGTTCCTGAGTAGGTGATAACGGGAGCAGGCAGTAACGATAGTTATCATGAGCAACCCGTGACTGCAAAGGATAATGCTCCAGAGTTTCACTCCAAAAACCCAGCCAATAGTCACTCACAATATTTAACCGCAATACCTGGCGCTTTTCTTCCGGTAAAAAAGATAAACCTGCTTGTTGATAATAACGCCGTTGTTCCCATTCAGGACGTTTAACAATACGATAAATAATAACTGAAAGTAACATTACTGAAAATAATGCTATACTGACTACTTGTGCCAGAAGTAAATAGTCTGTAGTAGGGACGGATACATTATCTATTATAAATAATACAATTGCCACAGATAATATAATTCCCATACAGACTGCAATTACAAATAAAATATTAATCAATGCGTATAATGAACTCATAAAAGGTAACTTTCTTTTTTCACAGATAATATTCTTTATTACCTGATAGCCTTTAGCAGGAAACTGCCTATAATGAGGCTGATTTTGTAAAAGTTCTTTCATCACAAATGATTCCTTTCCGAAGATTATCTACCATATATGATAATTCTTATCTGTATTATCACAAACCTCAAGAAAACATTATTTTTGCTTCTAAGTATCAATTTAACCAAATTAACCCCATCAAGGGACAAGCACAGTAAACTTTTCTGGAGAATATTTTCTATCGTAGAAACATGATAACATCCTAATATTGTTATCATGCTGGCTGTAAGGGGCGCAATGAAACTGATTAACCAAAAAAAGTTACTGGAACAAGCCGAAGCTATTTGCCTGGCACGGGGAGTTCGCTTTACTCCGCAGCGGTTTGAAGTTTTGCGTCTAATTTCAGAACAACCCGGCGCAATCAGTGCTTATGATTTACTGGATTTATTGCGGGAAGCAGAACCACAGGCTAAACCACCAACCATATACCGGGCACTGGAATTTCTGCTGGAACAGGGATTTATTCATAAAATAGAATCCACCAACAGTTATGTGCTGTGCCACCATATCGAACAACCAAGCCACACCTCAGCAATGTTTATTTGCGACCGCTGCGGTTCTGTTACAGAACGAGATAGTGGAGCCGTTGAATCCGCTATTCAACAGTTAGCAAAAACCGCCGGATTCAGTTTACGCCATACCGTCATTGAAGCGCATGGTTTATGTTCCTCTTGTGCAGAGATTGAATCCTGTACTGAGCGGGATGGATGCCAGCACGACCACAGTATTGAGGTAAAAAAGAAATAGAGAACCTGTAAATAGCGGTTGGCAACCGCAGAATCACGTTCAAGATAATCATATTGATAAACCAATAACATGATTCTGCCGGAATATTGCAACTCTTTGACAATCATCAAAAAACAACGATTCGATATTTTACTATCAAAACCCATCACCGTTACGAATCACCCCGACGGCTAATCCTTCAATTGTCAGGCTCCGTTCACGCAGATCCACCACGATTGGCTTAAACTCAGGGTTTTCTGCCAATAATTCAACTTTATTTCCAGTCTGTTTAAAACGTTTTACAGTTACTTCATCGTCAATACGGGCAACAATAACCTGCCCATTACGAACATCCTGTGTTTTATGCACAGCCAACAGATCACCATCCATAATCCCAATATCTTTCATGGACATACCGCTGACTCTCAACAGGAAATTTGCACTTGGCTTAAACAGTGCAGGATCAATCCGATAATGACTTTCAATGTGCTCCTGCGCCAACAGTGGTTCACCTGCGGCTACACGACCAATCAACGGTAAACCAGATTCTTCTAGCAGCAAACGGATACCCCTGGATGCCCCGGCAACAATCTCTATCACCCCTTTGCGAGCCAATGCTTTTAAATGCTCTTCAGCCGCATTAGGTGAACGGAAACCAAGACGTGATGCAATTTCAGCACGCGTTGGTGGCATACCCGTTTGCGAAATGTGGTCACGCACCAAGTCATAAACCTGCTGCTGCCTTACGGTAAGTGCTTTCATTTCGCCCCCTGTGTGTTTATACAGTCAAACTGTGAGTATATACAGGTAAATAGCGATTGGGAACCTGCCAGGGCAGAAAATCAGCCCAATATAGTATAATGACTCATTATTAAACTAAATCAGGTCACAAAATAGCGCCAGAGAATGGTACTCCAGACAATTAACGATAGCATCATCGTCAGAAAGACCGCCGCCGATCCCATATCTTTTGCCCGGCCGGACAGTTCATGGAATTCGCTGCCAATACGATCAACGACAGCTTCAATAGCACTGTTCAGGATCTCCACAATCACCACCAGCATCACTGAACCAATCAGTAAAATGCGCTCAATTGCGCTGATATCCAGATAAAATGCAATAATTACCGCCAATATAGATACGATTATTTCCTGCTGGAAAGCCGCTTCATTTTGCCACGCAGCCCTGAGACCTTTCATCGAATATACGGTTGCTTTGATGATACGGGTCAGTCCCTTGGATTGATTTGCCATAAGTTATTCACACCAAATATAAGGTTATTTGCCACTTTCTATCTTTTATTATCGTCTTAACATAACAGATCTCAACACCTGTTTCTGGTATGCTTGCGACGTATTGCTAACAAGAGGCTTCAAGTTATTTATGTCAGGTTGGCGTAAAATATATTATAAATTATTGAATTTACCACTGAAAATACTGGTAAAGAGCAAGCTTATTCCTACAGATCCCATTACCGAATTACGGCTCGATACAACACGCCCTATTCTGTACGTCTTGCCGTATCACTCCAAAGCAGACTTACTGACATTACGTCAGCAATGTCTTGAGCAGGATCTGCCGGACCCTTTAAACTCACTGGAGATAGGTGATACTGAGCTTCCGGGCTATGTATTTATCGATAATGGCCCACGCGTATTCCGCTATTGCGCGCCAAAGCAGGAATCCGTAAAAATTTTCCATGCTTATCTGGATCTGCATCGTAATAATCCAAACCTGGATATTCAAATGCTGCCAGTTTCTGTCATGTTTGGTCGTTCACCCGGACGTGAAGGACACAGCACCCCACATCTGCGGCTACTTAATGGTATCCAGAAATTCTTCGCTATTCTCTGGCTGGGCCGGGACAGTTTTGTCCGTTTTTCAAACACCGTATCTCTGCGTTATATGGCAACTGAGCATGGCACAGACAAGACAATTGCTCACAAGCTGGCTCGCGTGGCACGAATGCACTATTCACGCCAACGCCTGGCGGCAGTGGGTCCGCGCCTGCCTGTTCGTCAGGAGCTGTTTAATAAGCTGCTGGCTTCAAAAGCAATAGAAAAGGCCGTCACCGATGAGGCCCGCAGCAAGAAAATCTCCCATGAGAAAGCGCAACAGAATGCCGTTAACATGATGGAAGAGATTGCCGCAAATTTCTCTTATGAAACGGTACGGCTGTCAGATCGTGTACTTAGCTGGACCTGGAACCGTCTGTATCAGGGGATCAATGTTCACAATGCTGAACGCATCCGTCGTCTGGCACAGGATGGTCACGAACTGGTTTATGCGCCCTGCCACCGTAGTCATATGGATTATCTGCTGCTCTCCTATGTGCTTTACCATCAGGGTTTGGTACCGCCCCATATCGCCGCGGGTATCAACCTGAATTTCTGGCCGGCAGGGCCGATATTCCGCCGCCTTGGTGCATTTTTCATCCGCCGCACTTTTAAAGGTAATAAACTCTATGCCACGATATTCCGTGAATATCTGGGTGAGTTATTTGCACGCGGCTATTCTGTTGAATACTTTATGGAAGGTGGCCGTTCCCGGACAGGTCGTTTGCTCGATCCCAAAACGGGCACCCTGACCATGACGTTACAAGCAATGTTGAGAGGTGAATCACGCCCAATCACTATCGTGCCAATTTATATCGGTTACGAACATGTGATGGAAGTTGCCACCTATGCCAAAGAGCTGCGGGGAGCAACCAAAGAGAAAGAGAGCTTTTTCCAGATGATACGCGGTTTGCGTAAACTTCGTAATTTGGGGCAAGGCTATGTAAACTTTGGTGAACCTATCCCGTTGATCCAATATCTTAATCACCATGTTCCTGACTGGCGCGATTCTATTGACCCAATAGAGTTTCACCGTCCCGAATGGGTTAACCCGACAGTCAGTAAGCTGGCCGGGAAAATTATGGTGAACATCAACAATGCCGCAGCTGCTAACGCAATCAACCTGTGTTCAACTGCCCTGCTGTCATCACGTCAGCGAGCACTTACTCGTGAGCAACTGCTCGAGCAACTGGATTGTTATATACAGCTCATGCGCAACGCGCCTTATACAACCGATGTTACTGTGCCAAAGAAAACCGCAGAAGAGTTGTTAGAACACGCTCTGCAAATGGATAAGTTCGAGGTAGACAAAGACAGTATGGGCGACATCATTATCCTGCCGCGTGAGCGTGCGGTTCTGATGACCTACTACCGCAACAATATCCAGCATTTATTGGTACTGCCATCACTGATTGCCTGCATCGTTATTGATCATCGCCGTATCAGCCGTGAAGCGTTACTAAGCCAGGTAGAAATCATTTATCCCCTGCTCAAAGCAGAACTGTTTATACGTTACAACAAAGCAGATCTGCGAGAAGTGGTTAATATCCTGGTTAATGAGCTTACTCGCCAGAGCCTTATCTGTAACAAAGAACAAGGTATGCTGGTGTTGAATCCAGCGCGTATTCGCCCATTGCAATTGCTGGCAGCCGGTGTCCGCGAAACACTGCAACGTTATGCCATCACCCTCTCCTTACTGAATGCCAACCCGGAAATCAGCCGGGGTGCGCTGGAGAAAGAGAGCCGAATGCTGGCACAACGTCTATCGGTATTGCATGGCATTAATGCACCTGAATTCTTCGATAAGGCGGTATTCACCACATCGGTAAATACACTGCGTGAAGAAGGGTATATCAGTGATAGTGGTGATGTGATTACCGCAAATACTCAGGAGCTGTATCAGGTGTTGAGTGAGCTGATGTCACCTGAAATCCGTCTGACTATTGAGAGTGTCAGTTTGCCGGCTGAACACAACGATGCAGAAGAGACAACTCAAGAAGTGTAATTTTTAACATCCGGGTGATAATGGGTTTTCCCCATTATCACCCGATATATCAAACGTAACTGAAGAAGATACCCAAAAATAACACCACACCAACATAGTTATTATTGAGGAATGCCTGGAAACAAAGTTCTCTTTCCCGACCTGCCATCAGTTTCTGCTGATAAATAAATAAGGCACCGGCAAGCAACAATGACCAATAATAGATGCCGCCCAGATTCATCATATAACCCACCAACAGCAAAACCAGCAACATAGCAAGTTGCAGTAAACCAATAATCAACTTATCGAAACGACCAAACAGGATAGCAGTAGACTTAACACCAATTTTCAGATCATCGTTACGATCGACCATGGCATACTGCGTATCATAAATAACCGACCACAAGATATTAACCAGAAATAACAGCCAGCATTCTAGTGGTAAGGACTCACTAACCGCAGCGAATCCCATTGGGATAGACCAGCCATAAGCCGCTCCCAGAACAAACTGAGGAAGATGACTGAACCGTTTAACAAAGGGATAAAACCAGGCCAGCGCCAACCCAACGACTGACAACCAGATAGCCATCTTATTAAGCGCCAGAACCAACCCGAAAGAAATCAGCACCAGTACGACAAACAGGATCTTACTCTCTTTCTCACTGATAGCACCACTGGGCAGAGGACGTGTTTTTGTCCGTTCGACATAACCATCAAATTTTCTGTCAGCAAAATCATTAATGACACATCCTGCTGCACGCATCAGAAACACACCGGCAGTAAAGACCAATAATATGTGCATATCCGGGATCCCTTTCCCGGCAATCCATAAGGCCCAGAACGTCGGCCACAACAGCAATAATGCACCTATGGGTTTATTAATACGCATTAAACGGCAATAGGCCAGCCATTTACTTTGCGCCATACTTCCCACCACTTCTGTCTCCCCTTTTTTTAAATTTCACTTTCGTATACAGGTGATTCAGGCAAGAAGACTTCCGTTAATAATAATGGCTTGCCTGATAACCTCAGCAATGATCGCCTTGCCCAACATTTCCCCTGTTGCCCCACATGAATATAATCCCGCGTTAATTTATTGCTACTAAAAAGATATCGCCCAAGCGGGACTGTTCCTAAATCAACCAGATTTTCATCAGGGCCGGTTAATGTTGCTTCAGGAATCAATGTTCTTCCCAATAACCAAGGGATATTATCACCGTATAACACGACCTCACGCAGCCAGTATCTCTGACAAGTTAGCAAATGCTCACTTTCATCAAGAAGTTCTTCCGTTGTGATAAAAAACTCCCTGAATGGTACAACATGAACACGCTCACAGTATTGTTCAAAACGGCGGGTCATTGAGCCTAACTCCATCAGCCAGTCTGAAATCCCATCAGGCAAGTCAGATGAATCCACCGAAAACCACTGAATAGGTGCCGTTGTTAAGATCGAGTCAGTTAACATGCGATTTTCCATTAGGACAAATTTCTTTTATCCGGTAGTACAATTGATGGGCACTGAGAATACCACGTTGTAGGTATACAGAATAAAAAGTTATGATAAATTCTGTAAATAATGCTTGCCAAAAGAGCGAATTATGATGAACACAATTCGCTTATACAAATTAAATTCCTGATTCAGAATAATTGATTAACGCCATGCTTTAAAACGGTTAATCAATCCATTTGTCGAACTATCATGATCGGCAACCTCTTCACCCTCCTCAAGTTTTGGCAAAATACGATTAGCCAGCTGCTTACCCAGCTCAACTCCCCATTGGTCAAAGGTGAAGATGTTGAGAATCGCCCCTTGTACAAATATTTTGTGCTCATACATGGCAATCAACGCACCCAAACTGAATGGGGTAATTTCACGCAACAGAATGGAATTCGTCGGACGGTTTCCTTCAAACACTTTAAATGGTGCAACATGGCCGACTTCAACCGCAGTTTTACCACTGGCGGAAAACTCAGCGTCCACTTGCTCATGGGTTTTACCGAATGCCAACGCTTCTGTTTGAGCGAAAAAGTTGGAGAGCAATTTGTTGTGATGGTCACTCAATGGGTTATGGCTGATCACCGGAGCAATAAAATCGCAAGGGATCAGTTTAGTGCCCTGATGAATAAGCTGATAGAAAGCATGCTGACCATTGGTTCCCGGTTCACCCCAGATAATTGGGCCGGTTTGGTAACCCACCGGATGACCATTGCGGTCAATATATTTACCGTTGGATTCCATATTGCCCTGCTGAAAGTATGCTGCAAAACGATGCAGGTATTGATCATATGGCAGAATCGCTTCAGTTTCCGCGCCAAAGAAATTGTTGTACCAGATGCCAATCAGCGCCAGCAATACGGGGATATTCTGCTCAAACTGGGTATGGGCAAAATGCTGATCCATTGCGTGTGCACCACTGAGCAGTTGTTCAAAATTATCAAACCCAATAGAGAGCGCAATAGACAAACCAATCGCTGACCATAATGAATAACGGCCCCCCACCCAATCCCAGAACTCAAACATATTTTGGGTATCAATACCGAATTTCTTAACTTCCTGCTCATTGGTGGAAAGAGCGGCAAAATGCTTCGCAACATGCGCTGCATCACCGGCAGTTTTCAGGAACCAGTTACGCGCAGAGTGAGCGTTGGTCATGGTTTCCTGTGTAGTGAACGTCTTGGAAGCAATCAGGAACAAAGTTGTTTCCGGGTTAAGCGCTTTCAGGGTCTCCGCGATATGGGTTCCATCAACATTAGAAACAAAATGCATATTTAGATGATTTTTATAGGGTTTTAGCGCCTCAGTCACCATATAAGGGCCGAGATCTGATCCACCGATACCGATATTCACAACATCAGTCATCACCTTACCGGTATAACCTTTCCACTCACCGTTAATCACCCGCTGGCTGAAATTTTTCATTTTTTCCAACATAACATTAACCTGCTGCATAACATCTTCCCCATCAACAATAATCGGGGTATTGCTGCGATTACGCAGAGCAATATGCAGTACAGCGCGATCTTCAGTACGGTTAATTTTCTCACCGGAGAACATGCTGCGAATAGCGCCGGCAACATCCGTCTCTTTCGCCAGCGCCTGTAACTTTTCCAATGTCTCGGTTGTGATGCGGTTTTTTGAAAAATCCACCAGCATCTGGTCATCAAACGTCGCGGAGAACTTAGCAAAACGATCTTTGTCCTGTTCAAACAACTCACGTAGGTGAATACCTTTTATCTGCTCAAAATGCTGTTCTAATGCCTTCCAGGCTGAAGTTTGACTAGGATTGATATTTTTCATGGCGATGCTCTCTATCCACTGACTGTAAATAATTGGAGGTAAAGAAAGATTGTAACCCGTAATTCTGTGATTAAAGCCTCCTTTCCTTTAATCACTGATATTGGTCAAAACAATCAAGTTTTTCTAGCTCTATTTGCTGAGTTGCATGAAAAACAACCAACCCTCTCCGCTATCCTCAATTTCTTTTATGATTCTCCTATCATCATGAAAGATATTGATATAACCCTTCACTACGTTGACTCAAGCCGGTTAACCCGATATTTCTAAAATTCCATCCAGTCAACATAAGGTTATCGCAATGAGTTCTGTTTCATCCCTTTTCCCGGAAACCGGCGGGTATATCGTCGCAAAATTTGGTGGTACCAGCGTGGCAAATTTCGATGCCATGAATAGCAGTGCAGATATCGTACTGGCAAATAAAGAAGTTCGTGTCGTTGTACTGTCTGCTTCTGCTGGTATGACTAACCTATTAATCGCGCTGGCGGAAGGCTGCGATGCAGATAAACGGGCTGACTATCTGAAACAGATCCACACCATTCAATATGCGATTGCTGATCGTTTGCACATATCTGATGCTATTCGTCGGGAAATCAACCGTCTGCTGGAAAATATTAAAGCACTTTCTGAAACCGCATCGCTGGCAACTTCGGATGCACTGACAGATGAATTAGTCAGCCACGGAGAGCTGATGTCCACGCTGTTATTTACCGAGTTGCTTCGCCAGCGTGGTACCGATGCCGAATGGTTTGATATTCGCAAAATTATGCGTACCGATGATAGTTTTGGTCGTGCAGAACCAAACAACACACAGCTTCGAATACTGGCAACTGAACATCTCTTACCTCATCTGAAAAATACCCTGATTGTCACTCAAGGCTTTATTGGTCGTGAAGAGAAAGGCCGTACCACTACACTTGGACGTGGTGGCAGTGACTATACCGCGGCACTGTTGGGGGAAGCCCTGAATCTGGAACGTGTTGATATCTGGACAGATGTTCCGGGGATTTACACCACAGATCCGCGGGTGGCTCCTGCGGCTCAACGAATTGATAAAATTGCCTTTGATGAAGCGGCAGAGATGGCAACATTTGGCGCTAAAATCCTGCACCCGGCAACACTGTTTCCGGCTATTCGCTGTGGTATTCCGGTATTTGTTGGCTCCAGTAAAAATCCCCTAGCTGGCGGTACGCTGGTTTGCGATACGACAGAAGCGCCACCTCGGTTCCGTGCTATCACCCTGCGCCGGCAACAAACATTACTGACATTGCACAGCCTGAAAATGCTACACGCACAGGGATTTTTGGCTGAAATATTTACTATCCTGTCGCGTCATAACATCTCCGTGGATCTGATCACAACGTCTGAAGTGAATGTGGCATTAACACTTGACACTACCGGCTCCACCAACAGGAATGGCAGTTTGTTGACCAATGCACTGATGACTGAGCTTTCAACGTTGTGCAGGGTTGACGTGGAAGAAGATCTGGCGCTGGTAGCGATTATTGGTAATCAGCTTTCTCAAACCAGTGGATTAGGAAAACAGGTTTTTAGTGCGCTGGAAAGATTCAATCTCCGTATGATCAGTCACGGCGCCAGCAACCATAACCTATGCCTGCTTGTCCAAGGCAATGACGCAGAACAAATTGTTCAAACACTTCATCAGTGTTTATTTGAGTCAATATAATTTTTCAGACATTCGTATCCCGCTCAGTTAAAAGGCTGAACGGGCATACTGGTCAGGCGAAAACCTACTATAAGAGCTTCCCAACATACTCAACGCCAATTTATGGCAGTGCTATACCATCGTCTGAAATAAAGGGATGCGGCTGCGACACCATAAACGGCCATTATGAATCACTATCGATTCAGGCCCTGATGAAAGACAATTGTGACTGCTCACCGCCCTAAAGGGCGATGCTTCCCACTTCACAAGCCACAACCGTCGATATGACGGATTTACGCGGGCCTCCGTGGGCAGAAACGACGAGTCCCGCCGCCTGTAATTCTGCTGTGCCCTTGCTCTGTATGTTGATCGCCGCATTGATATCACGGTCATATTCGACACCACAGCAAAGGCATTGCCAGAACCGCTTATGCAGCGGCATTTCCGGCACTTTGTGACCGCAGCAATGGCAGGTTTTCGAGCTGGCGAACCACTGATCCAGTTTGACCAGGTGGACACCCGCCGCCGCGGTTTTGTATTCCAGTTTCATAAGGAAGCCATGCCAGCCAGCATCCCCGATAGCGCGAGCAATGTGGTGATTCTTCATCATGTTTGCCGATTTCAGCGTCTCAACAATGACCGCTTGGTTTTCGTCAACCATTGTTCGAGAGAGTTTGTGTTGAAAATCGGCGCGGGCATTGGCTATCCGCTCATGGACTGCCGCCAGACGTAAGCGGGCCTTGCCGCGGTTAGCGCTGCCCTTTTGTTTGCGGGATAGCGATTTCTGCTTACGGCGCAGGTTTCGAGTGGCATTGATAAGGTGACGAGGGTTATTCACCTTCTCCCCGTTCGACTGGATAAGATAGTGGGATAAACCCATATCACAACCGGTCACGCGGGTGATAACGCCCGGCTTTTCCGGCACCTCCCTGCCATCGTCACAAAGGATAGCGGCGAAATATTTTCCCGTGGCTGTTCGGGATAGCGTCATGCTCTTAACTTGCCCTTCAATTTCTCGGTGTATGCGCGCCTTTATTGGTAACAATTTCGGGATCTTCACTGCGCCATCCAGCACTTTCACCCCAACACAGTGATAGCTGGATTGCCGGCCCTGTTTGCGTTTGAACGTGGGAAATTGGGATCGCAACTTCGAATTAAAGAAATTATCAAACGCGGTATGCAGATTGATCACCGCCTGCTGTAACGCGATGGCGTCATATGCCTTGAGCCAGGCGTACTTGCGTGATTTCTTCGCGACCGCCAGTAGCGGTTTGAGGTCTTTACGCGGATTTAAACTCACGCCGTGACGCTTGTAAACCTGCTTTTTGATGTGCAGCACTTTGTTGTACGCAAAACGGACCGCACCGAACTGGCCGTTAAGATATTCCGCCTGTTCTGGTGTGGGGTAAATGCGTACTTTGGTCGCTCTTAACATATTCAGCGCTCATTGAGATAGTGCATTGATTTTAGCCGGTTACAGGAAGATATCAACGGGTTGTGCATGTGATATTCACAACAAAGTCCCGTCGAAAGCGCTTTGATGGACGGATGATAAACCCGCTACGTGATGCATTCAGTTCGGCGGCGGCAAAACGAGAAGGTGAAAGGGTTGAGAGGGAGGGTGAATGTAATCATGTGCATTTTCTGGCCGCCTATCCGCCGAAACGGGCAGTAAGCGTCATGATGACTCATTGAAAATCGGTATCATCACGGTGCCTTTATCAGCAAAATACGCATTTGCGGATGCAGAGCAAAACCAGACTTCTGTGGTCAAGGTCATACTTTGCCTGTAGCGCAGGGGGCGCAACGAGAGAAACGTGAAAAGCGTAGGTTGCCAGTCAGAATACGCCGGAGTAGCCAGCTCTAAAGCCCTTTGGGCTTTTCGCCTTAAATCCCCGCCCTCACTGGGCAAGGGTTTACGGCGGTTTTTGCTAAACGGATATCGATATCCAGTAGGTCTTACAGAAACGTTTCACGGGATCAAATTTTAAAATCGCGACCGCTGACAAACCCCGTTATTTTGAACTGCATCCCAAAATTTGACAATCAATTTAATTGAGGATCTAGAATATCTATTACTTTAGTTAATACTTCATCAACGACATTAGGTTCAGCTTGTGCCGAATAGGTAGCTTTGCGTTCATTCAAATCAAGTGAACGAATCTGGTAGCAAAGCGCAACACCGGTAATTTTTCCGGTATCGGTACTTGAACCATCCAGATATACGGTAATAGCTTCAGAACGTGCTAGCCCTCCACCACTAGTAATTGGAACACAAAGTGCAGTGCCTAACTTTTGATTCAATGCAAATTCAGAGATAACCAGATAGTAATGTGCCCCTTTAAACTCTCTGCCGCTAACGGGATCGCCGTTAGCATGCCAGATTTCACCCTTACTTGGGACGTCCTTTCTACGCACCATTAAATCACCTCATTACCAACAGGATGAGAATTTAGATCATCGGCTGTTGCTTCGTTGAAAGTCCGCACTTCTGTTTCATCAATGCCCTGCAACAATTCAGAAAGAGACTTCCTGCCTCTGGCAATTCTACCTGCTGGTTTGATGCTTATTCCGTCACCTGATGTTCTTACATCCAATTTTATACCTACTGACCACCCCGTTACTGCTGCAACGTCACTAGGAATTGTGACAACCACTGCCCCACCCTGTTGACGTAAACGTGTTATTGCCATAATAATCTCCAATCAATGTGTAACTTTATCTCACATATTAATTGTATCACAAAGTCACACTTTTTGCTTTAAACAAGGGCCCCAATAGAATGAGGAAAAATAGTACGTTAAGCCAGATTAGCGTGAAAAGAAAATTCGGTATTTAAGCCACTTACATAAACATTCGTTTAAGCATCTGTCCATTCGTATTAAAATATCAATTCAGCCAAATTTCTGATGGATGTTTCCCAAGACGATCCACAATAATCTTTCCTTTTTTAGGCCAAGAACGGGTTAATCCATTCGCTAATGTAGATGCCTGAGTGGCATAAATTTTGGGCAAAAATCATCGACGCAGCAGTAAAGTTCTTCTAAATTAATCACGTCTGATGATCAGTCAGGGGATTATCGCTCTGCAAAAGTGATAATCAAGATATAAGGTTAACTATTAAGAAAAGCAGGTAGTGTTAGCTATGACAGGTGATCATCCCGGCCTTTCCAGCACCATTCTGATCACCTGTTGTTCAACGTTAAAATAAGACTTTTTTACAGCATCAAATGCTGTTAGTCGTTCGCAATGTTGACCATAATGCCTTCATGGCCTTTCCCTTAGGGAAAGCGATATATTCCGGTTCAATTAACGACGGCCGCCAGCTCATTTTATATTGACGTTGCGAAGCGGCAGGATAAACAATGCCGCCTTTTGATGACAACCATTTGGCAATTTTATGAAAGATTGCCGAATCATTGAAGTTCCTCTCCTCACCAAACTCCACCAATGGGGTGAAACCTAAATGAAGGTAGGAAACTGTCCCCTCTTCCAGGAAGTCATTAATCGCGGTTTCATTAATAAACTGCATAGTGCCGTCGGGTATATCCGGTTTCTTTCGGGATAGATTATGAAACCACCCCGATGTCTCCCCCCAAGTGTAACTATAGACGATATATGCCTGAATCTGTTCTCCCCGAGTTGCAATATAGACTCTGTGCTCACCTGAATTCACTTCCACGGTGTTGAAATCAATCACCAGTTTTTTCAGGGCTTTCGCATGTTTTTCTTTCAACCAAAGCTGATTAATCTGTTCTAGTTGTGGTTTTAGCCGATAATATTCCTCTTGCGAGCTTATCTCTCGAACAGAAATTCCTGCCCTTCTGGATTTGCTGATTTTATTTCTAAGCTGCTGAAACCGCTTGCCTGTCATGCTATATCCATTAAGGCTCAGTGAATAACTGGCCCCAAGCTGGTTCACAGAAAAGCCATTATTCTTCAATAACACAAAGTCACTCTCATCACCGTGCAGAAAAACCGGGAAAGCCCGTTTTTCTCTGGTGAAATTGAGAAATAACTGCAAAAGTGCAGCGCGTTCTTCGTCAGGCGCCAAGATGCCACCCACACACATATGTAGGTTTTTGTCCTGGAAGAAACCAATCGCTCCCTTCTGATTCGTAAACCACTGTGTTTCACTATTGAACAACAGACTACTCAACGGGTGCTTTGCATAGCAGAGCACTTTTCTAAGATGACTGTTGCCAAGAACATCCTGAGCGTTCCCGGTGGTAATAACCTGGGGAACATCAGGCAACATACTCATAACGTTCACCTTGATTCTTCGGGGCATACTGGACCGGGATAAACCCATGCTTCCTGGCGATATCCCGAATGGCTAATGCGTCATTGTAATCAATAGACTTACCGATGCTTTGATGAACACTCACCTGCTCAAGCGCCACAGCAATGGTTTCTGACAAGCAAGCCAGATTGACCCCCGCAGGGACATCGATCAGATTGCAATCGCTGTAAGTGACTTTCTCAGGCTGATAGACCAAACCACCTTCATAAACAAGATGGTTACCGTCACGAATGAAATCGAATGGTCTGGCCGCATCAAAAACAATGGCGGAATCTTTCAAGTAATTCGTATTCAAGAAAGGCTTGCCTTCACTGGTTGCTGAGACGATAAAGTCAGCCTGACTCAAAGATTGTTCATAACTCTCTATCGCTTCTAAACCAAAGGTGCCAATGACTTCAAGAACTTGCTGATGCAACACACGGGCATCGGTGACACCGGGATTTTGTTTAACAAGCCATTTCCTCATCTTATCCATGACAGAATCTGGCTGGATAATATCGTGAGTTTTTAACACCGTGGAGAGAAGCGCCTTGGTCAGCTCAGAAAGCAAAATGCGTGCTTTATTGGGGCGGCTAACCAGGATAATCCGGCCAAAGTTATGGGCTAAACCGGTGACAGAAAGCCGGCCGACAGAGCCTCTGGCCCCCACTACCGCCAACGTTTGCTGGGACGCATTTTCAGCCAACATTGAACGAATACCCTCAACCACCGCCATCGCCGTCAGAGAATTGCCGTTAGTCACTATCCGGCCCTGCCGATTATTCACCAAGCTGTTACCCCCATCAGTAATCACCGATGTATAAGCGCCTAATCCGACTATTTCAGCACCATTTTTCTCTGCTATATCAAAATACTCCTTCATTAACACCGCCCGTTCTTTCACCGACAAAGCCATCATATCTTCGGGACTGATAGGTGAGAAAAGAAGCATACCGTTAGCGTATGCCGTTGAGCTTTCGACACCAAACTCAACCGCGATATCAGGATTGAAATCAATCGCGGAAACTTCCGTGATCCAGTTACCGAGCTGTTTCTGTTGCTCCGGTGTGTAATTCTCCTTTATTGACAGACAATAGGAATGCGCAAGCTCACTGACCGAAGTGGTATGAATCAGGAAAGCGAATTTCTTACCCTCAACCAATTGCGGTACAGGCGCTTTAATCTGAGCAACATTGTTGTTTTTTGAAATTGGATAACTGACCGACGGTGGCGGGAGATCCGCAACAGATAAGTCTATCAAGTGTGAAAACAGAATGTCATATCGCCCATTCTGGACCAGTTTACAAACCTCATCAAAAGCCGTGAAAAACGCTTTAATATCTTCTTTGGCAACGTTAAGCGGCGGCTCAAAGCGTACAGAACAAGGACGGGACATCAATGGCATAGTGAAAATGCCATAGTGTTTCAATAAGAAACTACAAATAATGTAAGCCAAACCACCACTTCGTTGGCTGAAATTGATAAATATGTTGGAAACCGCTTTACTGTCCTGTATTTCCAGACCCCGCATCAAGCCGGCACCTTGCCAATAAAAAAGCGTCGGGTATTTAGCGGCCAACTGTTCAAGACATTCATCAACATAATTGCTGACCTCCTGAACATGCGTTAACGCCTTGCCGTCATCTTTAGTCAGATGTTCGATAACAGCAATCCCCATAGTCGCCGCCAGAACATTATTGGCAAACGTGGAGCTGTGTTTCTTGTCGAACTCGGAAACATAAAGTTCATCTGAATACAACATTGCACCAATAGGCGAGATACCCGCACCCAACGCCTTAGAAAACAGGATCACATCCGGTTTCAGGGAATAGAGCGTGGCCGCACAGAATGCCCCCAACCTACCGATGCCAGTCTGAACTTCATCAAATACTGACAACGTGCCATTGGCCTTACACAATTGCAAAATACTGGAGAGCGTATCCGATGGAATCACTTTCATTCCACCTTCCCCCTGTACCGGTTCAATGATAAATGCGGCAAATTCCCGGCTTTCCAGCTTTCTTTTTATTTCATCCAGGTTTTCACTATCAACATGTTCATACAGCTTATCATCGTAAATGAAATCAGCTTTAAACCGATTGGAGCCTGTAGCGGATAATGCCGAGTAAGTTTTACCGTGGAAACTGCGATTCAGACTCAAAATACTTTTTCTGCCGGTCACCAGGCGTGCAAACTTAATCCCCGCTTCTACCGTCTCAGCACCACTGTTAGTAAAAGTACAGTGGGTGTATTTTTCCTTGTCTATTTGTTCTGCCAGCATTTCAGCCAATAACCGTACCTTTTTGTGAATATTGGGCTGAAAGAAGATAGGTTCTTTATTTTCAATGAACTTACTGACTTCGGTGATAGCAAAATCAGGATTATGCCCAAATGGCAATGCACCATATTGAGCCAAAAAGTCTTTAACAACCCGGCCATCCGATAATGTAAGCCGGTTATTTTCAGCAGACTTAATATCCAGTTCAAGGCCCACAGAGTTTAATAAACTCTCACGATATTGATTAACAAACATAGTTCTCTCTCTCTTTTTTTAGGTGCACAAAGTCATGCTGTAAACAGCATGGGAAAATTCTTGAGTTATAAATAGGTGATCTAAAAAATCATTAAGCTGGCTGCATTATTTGGTTAATCATCTGGAATTCTCCTACAGGATGAAATTTAAATAACTGTACAGCGGAATAGAAACTCATAATTTCTGGTGTTGTCATCACCTTAATCCCACCACAACATCGGAATATGAAATTGGCGGTCTCTTCAAGGATCTTTTCCAAGGTATAACGTAACGCGAGGATCTTATAGACGGCATTTTCATCCTGACTAGCATAAAAAGCTATCATCAGCATCTGATCGAGAATAACACTAATCTTATAATCAGCTTGGGTCAGGGTGTATTTAATGGACTGCTGTTCTGCCACTTTCTCAGGAATAAAACGAGCAAGACCATCCAAAACGCCAGAGTAAGTATTAGCGGCAAAATAATTAAACAGTGATAAACCGTAGGAAAGAATTGCTTGCTGCTCAAGCCCCTTATAATGAGAAAGACGTTCTGAGGAAATTTCAGTATCCAAAAATTTTACTTCTTGATTATCACTTTCAGTAAAAATCCCCAGTCGCCAGAAAGGAATAACCTTAATACTCTGCGCCGATTTAGAAACCAACACGACTCTCATTTCATTGTCATTATCTGTGTCGCATACCGATAATACGTAATAATCAGCAATCGAAGACAGAGAACAGGGTTTCTTCGAACCATTAACCAATAGTTTTCCTCCTTTAGAATGCATTTTAAGTGACGGCATAAAAATATTCGCTCCAGGCAGCCCCTCTGCAAAAGCAGAAGCAACCAGCGCTTTTGAAGCCATCACTTCATCCAATAATGTGTTGTTATCTTCGAATATATCGGGAAACTTACTGCAAGCCAGTACAATATGATTATGCATAGTTAAGGCAATACCGACAGAGGGAAGCCATGAAGAGACTTCACGTACAGTCTTACCCACCTGATGAAGCCCCTCGATGCTGGATTGAGCCACCAAGCGTAAGCATTGTGAAGCGGCCCCAGAATCCAGCAACAATCTCTTCAACCTATCAGGAGTCAAATGCTGATATTTCCCGCTATTTTTCCTGAGCTCTTCAACAATATCTGTCATTTTCAACTCTCCTTTGCTTATTCAAACAACTCACTGAATAAGCCTGATATCTACACTAAGCCCATGTACTCAAGACGGGACTGTTGCATCTGCTCCACCAGAGAATGAGATAGCTCAAGGCGAGATTCCACAGTAGAATCGGACAACAGCATCCCGGGTGCCAACTCATAGCCTTCAATAAAGCGCAAATTGCTCTGCATACCCCGTTGATAGAACATTTCGCGCTCCACAAACAGGTCATCAACAGATACCTGATTCCATAACGCCAATCCTTCTTCTATACACTCAAGAGCCGGTTGCTTTAACGAGCTATCCTTTTCGAGCGCCATTTTGACAATGTTTGCACACACGGTCAGATGCCTTAATTCATCAGCATTAGCTCTGGCCTGAGTCTCGGCGGCGGTAATATCAAAAGGACGCCATTTGATCTCACTGAGTTCTGAAGTTGGCGCCAACACACCTTCCAGAACAACAGTAATGATCAGCACACCGGCGATGTAGTTATTTTCCAATACCACCCACTTGTCAAAATAAGTTCTCAATGTCTCCAGCATATTGGTCATTTTTCCCAATAAGAGGCCTTCCATTTTTCCGGCTACATTGCCGATATCCGCGAAACCTATTCTCACCAGGTGTTCCCTGAATAATTTGGCATGTCTGCCTTCATCAAATATCTGGGTCAACATATAATCAAAGTTGATATTGTCAGGTGCTTTATCTGCAAGCAACAACAATGCCTTAGTCGCTTCATATTCTGAAATCGATTTAAAAGAGAGCTCCCTAATCAGAGATTCCCGTAAATCACCGGGCAAATAGGTTAGTTTAAGATCATTGGCATAATGGTTTTTTTGTCTTTGTTCAACCTCTACCTGTTCAGTAAACCATTCATCCAATCCCCAATCCTTTGCTTGCATTTCTATTTCCGATGCCTGTTTAATTAAGCTCATGATATAAATTCCTATTTAAATGGAGTTATCTCTCTATAATGTTTCATTTTAATGAACAGTTGGCTGCTTAAATACATTAATAGATAATTTAGGGAAATTTCCCAGCACACCCCGATCCAGGCAAATGTGGACAAATAACGCAATAACACTGTAATTATCCTGAAATAACCAGAGCCAGAGCAAAGTAATCATACTAAGCGTGAATAAATTATGGCAAGCATTATAAACAGTATAAAAAACAGGTGGTGGAACCTCTTTCTTATTCAGCAAACTCCAAATCCGTCCTGGATAATAGCCGATAATATCAATCAGAAAAAATAACACAATAAATTGCCACCAATTGATATAACTCTCAAGCTGCCAGGTCAGAAATAAACTGATGAAAAACAACCCCAGAAATTCCCAACGCAGAATTTTCAATGTATTAATCATTTCTATTCTCCATCATTTCTCTCTTCATGATTGCAATAATGCCTTCTGGCTGTTTAATCCAAACACTATGAGGATTCCCTTTAAGAGCCAGGGTTATTTCACTCACTTTTGCGTGAGGTATAAGACTTGCTAATGATTGGGTAGATTTTAACGGTGCCCAATTATCTTCTTTGAAACAAATATAAACCGCTTTGGATAAATTCTTATTCCTTTTACCTTTATAAGCACTGATATGGTCATAATTCCCTGTCCAGACAGTCCAGGACCAATCACGCATCAACCCCTTAGCTTCTCTTATACCAAAACCAATCTTTTTTCCAGGGAGATAACCATATAACGCAGTCAGAATGTTAAAAATAACAGCAGCCTTTATCATCTGTATCCGCCCCATTCCCTGCCAATTCTTATACCACACGCTCCCGGTTGCCACACAAAACAGAGAAAAAGGCCGGTCAGTTGAGCAGGCAAAAAGCGTCGCAATATGCCCTCCAAGGCTGTGACCAAATACAATAGGAATTTCCTTACTATTTAATTGAATAGCCTTGTCCAACATTGTGGGAAGATAATCCCGCAGCAGATCGGAATAGTTATAATCATTTTCCCTGCTGGGTTTGGGTTGGTTGTCTCCATAACCTGGCATATCAGCAGTCACAACCTGAAAACCCTCTTTTACCAGTTGTTGTATCAGAGTTTCATATTTCCTGATTTCCACACCAATAGCCGGTAACAATACAATCACCCTGCCATTATTATCTCCCTGATAAACCTTATAATTACAGAGAAAATTGCCAGCCACTTTAAAATTATTATTTTTCATATCTACAATGCCCCCATTAACTACATCACACTCCGGTGACTGACATCGGCGAGAAAGCAGCCAAAAAAATTCGTGTTTTAAAGGCGATAAATATCAATCAGTTATCTATATTTACCTTTTCGGGCTATTGGTGGTTTTTAAATTTATTATTAACCAATAAAAAGCCCCTTATACTTTATTAGTTACAGGCTATCGATAAATCAAGAAACATATATTATTTTCCGAATTATTTGCTGGAAGAATTATTTTACACTTCACACATGATTTAATTGCAAATGTGAATCATATCATTAATATATGAACAAGATTAATTATCAATCAGTAACAATATCAATCCTGAATATATTAAATATATATATAACAACTTCCACAGAACAATATGGTTATATATAAAAACAATCGATTAATAATGGAGATAGATGACTTTAATTGTGGAAATACATAAAAGCAAATTAACTTTATTCATGTAAAAATTAAACAATATATTCTGAAATTATTTCATTATTTTATCTTTACCAAATCAATTTAATACTTTCACCAAAACAAACTATTAATTCCTTACATTATCTCTTAATAACACTTACACAATAACATTATTAAAGATTATAAATTATTATTTATCTACTATTTAATTCATCAAATTAACCAGTCATTCTGATATCTTATTTTTTGACTGGCTTTAATGATAACCATCAATTTTATGGGACTAGAAACTATCTTATTCGGCGTTATTGTTGCAGGCCGTTATTGTAAATAAATAGTGAACACAGACAGCGCACAGAAATCAGATCTACACATAGTACGTAAGGAGTGACAGATAACATTCTCCACACATCGGATGAGTATTTTTCAGGTTTATCGTCCATAATGAGAAATGAAAATGAATTCCATCTTATGATTCAGAGGGCATTTCAATGAGCACTGCCGTTACCAGTAAAAAAACAAAAAGGACTAAGATTACGACGAATAATGCTGCTGCTAACGGGCAGGTACAGTCATTAAGTCGCGGTCTTAATCTTTTGGAATCTATTTCCGAGTCACCCGGAGGTATCGCACTGACTGATTTAGCACAACAAGCCGGATTACCCAACTCCACCACTCACCGCCTTCTGACCACCTTACAACAACACGGTTTTGTTCGTCAGGTTGGCGATTTAGGGTTGTGGGTTATCGGTTCACACACGTTTATTGTCGGCAGCAGTTTCTTGCAGAGCCGCAATCTATTGGCACTTATTCACCCTATCCTTCGCCGCCTGATGGAAGATTCCGGTGAAACCGTCAATCTGGCTATTCTTGATCACAGTGAATATGAGGCGGTTATTGTCGATCAAGTGCAGTGTAATGCCCTGATGAGAATGTCCGCACCTATTGGTGGCAAATTGCCTATGCATGCTTCCGGGGCGGGAAAAGCATTCCTTTCAACACTATCAGATAACCAACTGGTTCAATTACTGCATAAGAAAGGGCTTCATGCTTATACGCAACATACCAAGACAACCCCTTCAAGTTTAAAAGAAAATCTGGAACAAGCGCGTAAACAAGGGTATTCGTTCGATGATGAAGAGCATGCTTTAGGTCTGCGCTGTATTGCCGCCTGTATTTATGATGAGCATCACCAAGCCTTCGCTGCTATTTCCATTTCCGGACCTGTATCTCGGATCACCGATGATCGCGTCACTGAACTTGGTGCCTCAGTTATCCGTGCAGCAAAAGAGATCAGTAAAGAATATGGTGGAATTCGTTAATTCTTTTTATTAAATTATCATATCCTTCTCAGGGCATTGATTTTTTCATGCCCTGTCTTTTCAGCCCAATAAATTCAACTTACTTTATAATATTCCTGAAAATATTATCGGTAATATAACAGAATAATAACGAAATTATTTAACCAGTTTAGAAGTAATATCAGTGACAAATGAGATAAAGGGTCCGAAGACAATTATATTTCCAGACCCTTACAGATATAGAAGGATTAGTTAATAAAGCACTAATCGATGAGTGCCATCCTTATTAAATCACTTTTGATAGATTCCAAGTGCCTGTTCCGTTGCCTCGATTAGAAAGACGTGAAGTATATACATTATATACTGCACCAGGAGCAGTAGCATTGAAACAAGTATCGAGAAATCCCCCGCGTACACTATTATAACTATTCAGAAAACGGATAATATCGCCTTCACGAACTTTACCATCATATCCATTGGTTGTATCTGAAAAAATGTACCATGTCAGGGTCTCAACCGGACGTGCTGTTTTATCGGCCGTGTAAACATTATAGAGCTCAGGCGATGGTGCGTAACCATTAGTGCCAAGATATCCTCCATTATTTTGGTAAAGGTTCACAAGAAACACCGTATCACCACTATAAACCTCTGTCCCTATATTCTTTCCGCTCGCAGACAAGATTTGCCATGTACCTGTACCCGAACCACGTGTCGGTGAAGAAGCCGTAAGTACGTTATATTTTGCTCCCGACACATTTGCATGACCATTAGTATCCAGATAGCCACCATTTCCATTATTATAGTTATTTTTGATATGAATTTTATCACCGTATAAAATTACACTAGCCATTATTAACTCCTTAAATGATTTCATTCAATTATATAAAATTTTAATGATTTTAATTAAAATTCAAAAATATTCATTATTTTTTAGTCATTAGCTGTGACAAAAATATGTTTTCTGAACTCAATGAAATTATAGAACACCAAAAAATAAACAATTCCATTTTTATTTCTTAAAGCAATCACCAAATATATGGTTTCAATTTACATTATGATTATGCTTTCTTAATAAAAAATATATTTTATATTAAACTTCAGATTTATTATTTTTAGGAACATTCATATCCGTAATAAGAAAAATAAATCGGAGTTAATTTATATTTAACTTAAGGAAACAATTTAATGAAGATAATAATATTAACTACTGATGAGCCACAGATTCGGCTAATAGCGGATGAAAACAGCAGTTGCCAATAGCAACTGCCATGAGTAAACATCACACTGAATCTTTGGAGGCAACAGCATAACGGGTTTCTGCATCATTACTCTCAATTCGCTGGCTAAACCGCTGTTTACGGCGATATGCAAACACATCTTCCACATGACCACCTTTAATCCGTTCTTGTAGCGCTCGCCAATAATCTGCTTTGAACAAATCACTATGCATCTCTTCAAAATAACGGCGAATACGACTGTCAGCACAAAGAAAATGCCGGAATTCCTCAGGAAAAACATCATTTGGCGCTACGCTGTACCAAGGTTCACTGGCAAGCTCGTCTTCTGGATAACGCGGCGGCGGTATATCGCGGAAGTTAACTTCCGTCATATAACAGATTTCATCATAGTCGTAGAACACCACACGCCCATGCCGTGTCACACCAAAGTTTTTGAACAACATATCTCCGGGGAAAATATCCGCCGCAGCAAGTTGTTTAATCGCATTACCGTATTCTTCAATCGCATCTTTCAGTTTCTGTTCATCCACTTGTTCCATATAGATATTCAACGGGGTCATTCGGCGTTCCATATACAGATGCTTGATAAGGATCTTATCCCCCAGATCTTCCAGTTTTTCCGGTATTTCTTTCTGCAACTCTGCCATCAATTCAGGACTGATACGGGCCTTATCAATAACAAAATTTTCGAATTCCTGTGTGTCAGCCATTCTCCCCACACGGTCATGCTCTTTGACCAGACGGTAACACTCCTGCACCCGCTCCTGAGTCACCTCTTTCTGTGGCGCAAATTTATCTTTAATAACCTTGAATACTCTATCAAGTGAAGGGGAAGTAAACACCAACATCACCATACCTTTAACACCGGGAGCAATCATAAATTGCTCTTTGGAGAAGGTAATAAATGCCAGATATTCCCGGTAATATTCTGTCTTACCATGCTTCTGACAGCCAATTGCCATATAAAGCTCAGAAGTTGATTTGGCCGGCAGAATTTCTCTCAACCACTCCACCAAAGCCGCAGGCAAAAGCGCATAAACCATAAAATAAGAGCGGGCGAAACCGAATACAATGCTGGCATCAGCCTGATCGGTCAGACAGGTATCAATAAAAATCCCACCAGATTCGTTATGATGGATCGGCAATAAGAAAGGATAAACCTGATTTTCAATGCGGATTTTACCCACTAGCCAGGCGGCTTTGTTGCGATAAAACAGTTCATTCGCTATCTGAAAATTCGCCTGTAATAATTCTCCGGCTGGAAATGTTCGTTGCAGATAATCCGTGATGTAACGAATATCCCTCTCCAGATCTTCCCAATGTAAACGAAGCGGCAGATCATTGAGCATTGTCCGTAACATTGAGGCAAGATTGCCATCAGGGAAAAAGTCACGGGATAACGGCCGGGGAATATCCCGGAATCTGCGGGCAGGCTGGGAGGTAAAAATAAATAACTTATCCGGTGTCAGGTTACGATGCTCAAACAGACGGCAATAAACAGAATTAAAAAAACTTTCGGCAATTTCAAACCGGGGATAATCTGGTAATAAACTGGTATAAACCACCTTCACTTCGGCAATGTACTCTTCATCATATCCGAAAACACCATGTATACATTTAAGCTGCTCAACAACCAACCCAACATGATGATCATAAAGATTGATACGCTTTTTCATCGCTTGCTGAACGGCGCGCCAGTCAGCCTGTTCGAAGCGTTGCTGTGCACCTGAAGTCACCTCCAAAAAGCGACCATACTGTGCATCGAATCCTTGTAAAATCGTTTGTGCTATCAGATGTGCTGAATCTATCCCCATCGCAACTCCTCAATATATTCAGCCTGCAATAAGCAGGCTGAATAGAATAAGAAACACAACAATCAGAACTGCTGCTCTTCCGTAGAACCCGTCAATGCAGTGACAGATGATGTCCCACCCTGAATAATCGTGGTCACTTTATCGAAATAGCCTGTACCCACTTCCTGCTGATGAGAAGAGAAGGTATAACCACGCTCAATGGATGAAAACTCTCTTTCCTGTACCTTCTCCACATAATGTTTCATACCTTCGCCCTGAGCATAAGCGTGTGCCAGGTCGAACATGTTGAACCACATACTGTGGATACCCGCCAGAGTAATAAATTGGAATTTATAACCCATTGCTGACAATTCAGCCTGGAAACGCGCAATGGTCTTATCATCCAAATTCTTTTTCCAATTGAACGATGGAGAGCAGTTGTAAGCCAATAATTTACCGGGATATTTGGCGTGAATCGCCTCGGCAAAACTGCGGGCCATTTCGATATCCGGTGTTGATGTCTCACACCAAACCACATCAGCATATGGTGCATAAGCCAAACCACGACTAATCGCCTGATCGATACCTGCTCTGGTACGGAAAAATCCTTCATAAGTCCGTTCGCCAGTAATAAACTCACTATCATAAGTGTCACAATCAGAAGTCAGCAGATCAGCTGCATCGGCATCTGTACGGGCAATGAGCAGTGTCGGCACACCAGAAACATCCGCTGCCAGACGCGCAGCAACCAATTTTTGAATAGCCTCTTGTGTCGGAACCAGAACTTTACCGCCCATATGACCACATTTTTTCACCGCAGCAAGTTGATCTTCAAAGTGAACAGCCGCAGCGCCAGCCTCAATCATGGCTTTCATTAGTTCAAAAGCATTCAGAACACCACCAAATCCTGCTTCCGCATCTGCCACAATTGGCAGAAAATAATCGGTATAGTCCGAGCTATCAGTACCAATACCATTTGCCCACTGAATCTGATCTGCACGGCGAAAACTGTTGTTAATACGTTTTACTACCGCCGGAACCGAATCTACCGGATAGAGGGATTGATCAGGATACATACTGGATGCAGTGTTAGCATCAGCCGCAACCTGCCAGCCAGAAAGATAAATCGCTTCAATACCCGCTTTTGCCTGCTGTAATGCCTGTCCGCCGGTTAATGCACCCAATGAGTTCACATAACCCTTCTTTGCTTTACCATGCAGCAGTTCCCACAGTTTTTTGGCACCAAGCTGTGCCAATGTATGTTCGGGATTAACCGAGCCACGCAATTTGACCACATCTTCCGCACTGTACGGGCGGATAATTCCATTCCAGCGAGCGCTTTTCCATTCCTGTTCCAGTTGAGCGATTTGTTGAGTTCTGGAGATTGTCATGACTTCTACTTCCTATCTTTTATTAAATTAATCGGATAATGGTGGTTTATTATTATTCGTTGCTTAGTCGAGCAATTGATATCCCGGCAGTGTCAGGAAATCTATCAGCTCATCCTGAGTGGTAATGCGCTCCATCAACTTGGCCGCATCGTTAAATCGCCCTTGGCTGAAACGTGCTTCTCCAACTTCTTGCTTAATGACCTCCATTTCCTCTTCCAGCATTTGTCTGAACAAGCTTTTTGTTACTTTTTTACCGTTGGATAATGATTTTTCATGATGAATCCATTGCCAAATGGATGTCCGGGAAATTTCTGCTGTCGCAGCATCTTCCATCAAGCCATAGATAGGCACACACCCATTTCCTGAAATCCAGGCTTCAATGTACTGAACTGCCACGCGGATATTGGCGCGCATCCCTTCTTCAGTACGCTCTCCAGGACAAGGTTCCAGCAATTGCGCAGCCGTAATAGGTGCATCTTCTGCGCGGGAAATAGCTAACTGGTTTTGCCGTTCTCCCAATGCCTTATCGAAAATCTCCATTACCGTATCGGCAAGACCTGGATGAGCAACCCATGTACCATCATGACCATTACGCGCTTCCAACTCTTTATCCGCCCGAACTTTATCTAACACCCATTTGTTGTGTTCAGAATCTTTACTTGGAATAAAAGCGGCCATCCCCCCCATCGCAAATGCTCCACGTTTATGACAGGTTTTAATCAGTAAACGGGAATAAGCACTCAGGAAAGGTTGATCCATTGTGACAGATTGACGATCAGGCAAAACCCGATCACCATGATTTTTCAGTGTCTTGATATAGCTGAAAATGTAATCCCAGCGACCACAGTTAAGACCAACGATATGGTGACGAAGATGGTAAAGAATCTCATCCATCTGAAATACAGCGGGCAGAGTTTCAATCAATACTGTTGCTTTGATTGTACCTCTCGGCAAATCAAAGCGATCTTCTGCAAAACTGAACACATCACTCCACCAAAGCGCTTCGTGGTAAGACTGAATTTTAGGTAAATAGAAATAAGGGCCACTCCCTTTTGCCAGTAATTGCTTATAGTTGTGGTAAAAATAGAGCGCGAAATCAAACAATCCGCCGGCAATGGGTTCATCCTGATAGAGAACATGTTTTTCCGGTAAATGAAGCCCCCTTACCCGTGCGATCAAAACAGCAGGATCTGATCGTAACTGGTACTGCTTCCCCTGCTCATTAACGTAAGAAATTGTGCCATTAACAGCATCACGTAAATTGATTTGTCCCTCAATAACCTTATCCCAAGCCGGTGCTAAGGAATCTTCGAAATCAGCCATGAAAACTTTTACATTTGCATTCAAAGCGTTGATAACCATTTTCCGTTCTACTGGTCCAGTGATTTCTACTCTGCGATCACGGAGATCAGTTGGAATGCTTTGAATTCTCCACTCACCCTCTCTAATGGAACTGGTTTCCGAAATAAAATCAGGCAATTCACCGCCATCAATTTTCTTCTGCCAAATATCCCGAGCCGCTAATAGTTTTTTCCGTCTATCAGTAAACTGAACAACCAGATTTGCCAGAAAATCTACCGCTTCAGGCGTCAAAATCTCCTGCTCTGCCGCGCCAAATCGCTTAATAAACGATAATTCAGTCGCTAAAGTTTGCTGCGTCATTCACTTATCCTCATTTTAAAGCACACTTGAATAAGAGTAATCGATATTTAAAATAAATCAAAAACGATTTCCATTTTTAAATAAATTTATTTTTATTCAAGAAAAAACAATGAATTAAACGACAAATTACTCACCTATAATTAGAGAAATTGATTCCATAAATCATACGATCATTTTGTTAAGTTTTTGTTATGTAAGATAAACTACAAAAAGTGCGGTGTTGACAGAAGATTAGAAAAAAATCTGGGGAATGGAATGGCTGAGATTCAGCCATTTATGAAGATATTAGTCCAGTGTTGGATTCATGTAAGTAAGATCATATGGCGTAATCTGGTACACATAGTAATTCAGCCAGTTGGAAAATAATAAATGCCCGTGACTGCGCCACGATGCCAATGGTTTTCTTTCTGGATTATCATCTGGGAAATAATTTATTGGGATCTTTGGATCCAGACCTGCCGCTAAATCACGTAAATATTCACCAGCCAGTGTCCCGGCATCATATTCAGGATGACCCGTTACAAACACCATACGTTTATCTTTGCTCGCCAGTAAATACACACCTGCATCTTCAGAGCTGGAAAGAATATCAAGATCGGTATGTTCACGAATAACCTGATCAGGAAAGTCCGCATAGCGGGAATGAGGAGCAAAAAAAGATTCATCAAACCCTCGGGTCAATAGTGCCAGAGGATCCAGAGTGGTATGATAATAAACACCTGATAATTTTACTTCTCTGGTAAACTTCGGCAAACCATACAAAAGATTCAAAGCCGCTTGTACTGCCCAACAGATAAATAGAGTAGAAGTTACATGCTCCTTTGCCCAACTAATTATTCTTTCGATCTGTCCCCAATATGCTACATCTCCAAATTCAACTAACCCCAATGGAGCACCAGTGACAATTAAACCATCAAAATTTTGGTGTTTTATCTGCTCGAAATCACAATAAAAGTTATTCAAATGCTCAATAGGTGTATTTCTACACTTCCGGTTATCTACTCTGAGTAACTGAATATCTACCTGTAAAGGTGTGTTGGATAGCAATCGTAAAAATTGATTTTCTGTCTCAATCTTCTTTGGCATCAGGTTAAGCAGCAATACCTTTAGCGGACGTATATTTTGAATATTTGCACGGGTAGATGTCATCACGAACACATTTTCGTCTCGTAAGAAATTCACAGCAGGTAATTCATCCGGTATACAAATTGGCATGCTATAACCTCGATTTTTTTATCCATTTATATGTTTAGACTTCTAGATAGCTAAATCTAACTAAGTATTAGCTGAATGTCGAGGATTTACAAGTAAGCTGAAATTATTTCATTTTGTTCATACTACGATATCCAACATGTTAATAGTTAATAAGTTTTTAATATTTTAAACAAACAAGATTAATTAATAAATTATTCTTATTGTTAAACTATCAGATTTACCTCCAGCACTGAAATACATGTAGCTTCCTCTAAAACAGATATTCGAACTAATTATAATCTGGCAATAACTAACTCGATAAGATAGCTTTATGAATATATGAAAAGATTCCCACCATAACGAGCTGAACTTAGAATATCGTGACGAATTTTCTTTCTATCAGCTTAAAAAGCCTGTTTAATTCATTTATCAGCGATTCTATACTTAACTTATTTTACATTGACCTAACAATTTAAAAGCGCGAATATAGAAGCATTAAAGCTTTTATATCCAGAGCAGATTTAAATCAATAAATGCAACTTTTCAGAAGGATAGTTAATTGTATTTACTCGAAAATCATTAACCATAAATAGAAAGTTGAAAAGAAATACGCAAAAGAATATTTCCCGAACAGATGGGTGTTCACACGCTTTCTCGCCAGCTATTTTATGAGGAAAACTCTAAAAATGACGCAATAAAAAAGGGATAAAACGGTTAATTTGGCAGGATTTAAGCCCTGAAAAAGAAGTGATTATACGAAAAAACAGGAAGAAGTATTTTATATCATCAAGCTATTTAATTGCTGATTTATTAAGACAAAATAAAGGATAATGACCTATAAAACCTACTCAGAATTTCTAGTAAACCTTATGGACGGGGCGGGATTCCATTTTACGAAAAAAACAACCAATAAATAGATATTAATATAATTTATCCCACTCAATACAGCTTTATCAATAGTCTTTGATAACCATTCAGTCTGTTTTTTTAATTAAATGTGATTTATTTTTAAACAAAATATCCATTCTAAAAATGTAAGATCTCGCTCTGGTTTCTTAAAGGAAATGAACATCGGACGAAGCAGATCAACCAATCAATAAAATCATCCCCTGAA
>NZ_JBHFKW010000018.1:0-103581 GCF_042879395.1 Photorhabdus sp. RM322S | reverse complement strand
GCTGTACCGGTTGTCAGCATCAGGTCATTTCCGGCCCGCGCCGTCAGTTGTTGACCGGCATTAACATGGGCAGCAGTGGCCTTCAAGTCATGCCCGGCTTGCAGTATCACATCACCTGCGCCGGTTATCTGGCTGCCGATATCCTGTTGTTGGGTCAGATGGCGGGTGTTACCGCCGCCCCAGTCGCCGCTTTCTGTGTGTTGCGTGTTTAAGGTCTCCAGCGTCAGGTCATGGCCTGCCGTTATCTCGGTGTGGCCGTCTTTACCGGCATTTTTCACCTCACTGGCGGTTAATTGCACATTGTTGATGGCGCTCAGCGATAAGGTGCCCTTATCGTTCCGCACATAAATCCCCGCCGGACGGTCCAGCCAACGGTTAGCTTCATCTCCGCGCACAGTCGATGCACTGGTGATATCGCGGCCTTGCAGGGTCACCCGGTCATTTCCCTGAATCTGGCCGCCCCGGTTGGTGAGCGTCTGTTGGGCCGTCAAATCCACTTTGCCGCCACGAATAAAGCCGCTGTTGGTCAGATTGTTGGCGGTCAGTTGGGTCACATCCCGCCCGCTAATCGTGCCGCTGTTGGTGATATCGCCCTGACTGTTAAGCGCCACGGTATGACCGGCCAGCAGGGCGCCATCACTGCTCAGGTCGCCCTGACGGACGCGCGCATAAACCTGCGGCACGGTGACCACCTCGGGGGTGCCATCCGGCAGGGTCACGGTTTGGTTGGTGAGCCAGATAATGTCCGAGGTCAGCAGCGCCATCTGCGCCGGGCTGAGGGCTACCCCCGGCGTTAACTGTTGCTGCTGACCAAAGGCGATACCGGCATCCATCAACGCCTTAAACTGTGCTTCATCGTTATGGTAACCGGGCAGATAACGCTGGCCGGTCAGTTGAGTGATTTGGTCGCGCACCAGCCGCTGTTCGTAAAACCCATCGCCTAACCGTTTGTGGACCAACGCCGGGTCATGCGTTAACTGTTGCCGCATGTAGTCCGAGCCCAGCCACGGTTTGTATTGGGTAAATTTCGGGTCGGTCTCCACCAGATAGTGGCTGTCACTGCCCGGTTGCACAGTATACAGGCTGTTATCCGGCAGGCGGGTATCCGGGGTGACCACGCGTATCACCGGATCGATAGTCTGCCCTTTAACCGTTTCCGGGGGCAGAGGCAGTTCGAATGGCTGGCCGGGGGGTAGCACCCGCGGCTGGCCGTTTATCCCGGCAACGGGCTTCACTGCGGTAGGAGCCTGTCGTACCTGACCGGTTTGTCGGTCTGTGAGGATAATATCAGTACCTTGCGGGCGAGTGTGGTCCTGCCAGGCCAGCGCTTTCAAGTCGAGAGTTTCCACTACCGGCGCGGGGTCATAACCGCGGCGGCTTTTCCCCTGGGAAGTTTTGGTGCCGAACCGGTGCCAGCGTTTGGTTTTTTTGGCGTACCAGTGGGTCCGGCGACCTTCATCGGTGGTGATACGCTCGCCCTGAGTGGCAATATTATGCAGCTCGCCGATTTCCCCGCCTAGCGCACCGCCGGCAACAATCTGGCTGTCGTGATTGGTGACCTTCGCACTGTTCAGCGTGATAGTGCCGCCGGCCAGCATTTTACCCGGATCACTGTGTTTGACCTGGGTTTCCCTGACGGTACGGGTGTACTGATATTCGTAAAAGTCATTACTGCGGCTGCCGTCCGGCATGATGGCATCGTGTATGCCGTATTTGTTGCGGCGGGAGGTGTCGACCTGCGACCAATCATACCGGGTGGTCTGGCCGCTCAGTACCGCGTCGTGATGGAGCGATTTTTCCGTTTCGACAACCTGAGTCACCACCCCAGCGTTGGTATTGTGGATCTGGTCAGCGTCAATTTTCAGGTTGCCCCCGGCTTCAATCGTCGCCGCAAGGTTCTCAAGCTTACCAGCCTGACCGGTCGCTGACAGGGTGTTATCCAGTTGCCCACCCATGTGCATGTCGCCCACGCTGTAAATCTGCGCATGATGCTGGTTGTTGAGCGTTCTGGTGCCGATATCCAGCCGATTACGCGCCGCAATCACGGCGGCTTTGCCGTCCTGTGCGGTGTTATTCAGGGTCCCCGTCTGGAACGCGAGTTGATCACCGTAAATGCGCCCGGTTCCCGTGTTGCTCAGGGTGTTAGCGGTGAGATGCGTGAGGTCGCCGTCAATCAGCCCGGTATTGTTCAGCGTGTCATGCACATTGACCTGGGTTTTACCGGCACTGATTTCAGCTTTCTGGGTATTAGTCAGGTTTTGCGCCGCCAGATGCAGCGTCTGACCGGCTTTCATCTGGCGATCATTGAGAATATTGCCCGCCGTTTTCAGGGTCAGATTGCCATTAGCCGCCGTGTTGCCAGTATGGTGAAAATCCTGGGTTAAGGTGACCGCCATATCGCCCTGCGATAACAATTGGCCGTCACCGCTGAGGGCCCCGGCGCTAATGTCCGCCTGCTTCCCGGCAATCAGAGTGCCCTGTCGATTGTTAATCACCAGATGCGGTTGCGGTGTTTCGCCGTTGATAATGAGTTGTTTACCGCCCGATATCAGCCCCTGGGTATTATTTACGGTCTGGCTGATGTTCGCTTGCAGGTGATTGGCCGCCCGTAAGGCCCCCTGGGTGTTATCCACCTGTTGGGCATGAATCGTCAGGTTTTGCGCTTCCAGCCCGTTATCCGCCTGCGCCGTCTCGCGGTTAATCAGGTGAGCCGTGTTCAGGGTGAGCTGCGTGCCGCCACGGATCAGGCCGCCAGTGTTATCGGTTTGGGTTTCAACATTGAGTGTGGTGTCGCCCACCGCCTGCACCTGCCCGTGATGATTGTCGAGCTGGTGAGTGTTCAGGGTTAACGTGTCCACGGATAACAGTTTGCCATCCCGGTTATCGGTCTCCGTTTGTCCGGTGTTGAGGGTCAGTTTTCCTCCCTGAACATGACCGTGACGGTTATCCAGTTTGCCACTGGTGACCGTGGTCTCCCCGTCACCGAGGATAAGGCCCTGTTGGTTATCCAGTAACTGCCCGTCGGTATCCAGATTTAATGCGTCTGCGGATTGTAAGGTCCCATTGTGGTTAGTGAGTTGCCGGCTGTGAATGTCCAGTCCACCATTCCCGGCTATCTGTCCCCGCGTATTGGTGAGCACGGTGCTGGTCAGCGTGGTTTTGCCGTCCGCCGCGATTATCCCGCCGGTGTTATCGATGTCGCCGGTGCGCAGGGTCAGGTGCCCGCCACTGAATAGCAGGCCACCCTTTTGGTTTTTCTGCTCATTCTTTTTGTTGATGAGTTGATGACCGTGGGTATCCACGGTCATCTCTCCGCCGGATTGTAATCGTCCGGCGGTATTATTCAGTTTGCCGCTATTTAAGCGCAAGCTGTCCTCGGCGATGACTTGACCTGCGGTGTTGGTGAAGGCCTGCCCGGTAGTCTGGCTATCGATATGCTGCGCCAGTAATTTTCCCTGCGTATTGTCCAGCGCCTGACTGTGGGTGATCAGCGCAGTTTTCGCTTCAATCTGTCCGTGGGTATTCTGAATATTTTTCTTGACTGTCAGGATGGCCCTGTCGCCGGTCGCCACAAGACTCCCTTGTTCGTTATTCAGCCAGCCGGCAGTGAGCCGGAGCGCGTGACCGGCTTCCAGACGCCCCGCCTGATTATTCAACAGGTCCTTCACCGTCAGCGTCAAATTGCCACTTTTGGCGGCCACCAGGTGGCCGTTACGGTTATCCAGAGTCGTGGCTTCAAGGATCAGGTCGCCGTTACCGCCAATCTTGCCCTGCTGGTTATCCAGCGTTTTCGCGGTGAGGGACAGCGTATCGTTGCCCCGTTGCTGCATAACACCGCGTTGATGACATACGGTGTCGGCTTTCACGGTGATTTTATTGGCGGAGGTGACGGCATCATTCAGTTTCAGGTCATGAGCCTGGAGGTCCAGCTCACCGTTGGCGAGCAATTGGCCCTTATCACCCAGCCACCGCTGGCTGTTGAGTGACAGTTTGCCATTGCCCGCCAGTTGCACGGTGCCCTGCGTATTGTCCACTTCTTGCGTAGTCAGGCTGAGGTTATCCCCCTGATTGACGATGTTGCCCTGCTGGTTGTCCAGCTTTGCCGTTGTTATCGTCAGCCCTTTTCCGGTATTGAACAAGGTGCCGCCATTGTTACTGAATGTTTGAGTATGAAACGCTAATTCACCCTGACCGGTTTGGTTGATAGTCCCCTGATGATTCGAGATATTGGGCGTGCTTAAGTGGATTTCCCGCGCCACCAGTTGCCCCTTGTCGTTGTTAAACTGCCCCGGTGTTTGAGCGGTAAAACGGTCTGCGTTGACGGTGGCGTGAGCGGTACTTATCCCCTGTTGGCTGGCAGTCAGTTGAATCTGACTGGCTGCGGTCTGGCTGCCGCTTAAGTCAATTTGTTGACTGTGGATAGCCAGCGTGTCAGTCGCCAGATTTTTCCCGCCGGCCTGAACATGTTGTGCCGTCAGGGTCAATGAACCGGGCCGGGTGGTTTTCCCTTTATCATCCAGCCCGGCAGCCCACACACTGTCCTGACTGCTGTGTATCGTGTATGCGGTCACTAGGGTATCGCCCCGCGCCTCCACCCGGCCCTGATTCTGTAGCGCCCCGCCAGCCTGTAAATTGACCGCCGATTGTGACAGCAATTTGCCTGAGTTAGTGACATCAGAAGACGAGGTTAATTGCAGCGCATCACGGCTGCTGACGGTTCCCCGGTTCTCAATCCAGCCCGCTGCGGTAATATGCACTTCACCCGCCGCGGCACCCATGTCGCCGGCGTTGCGGACCCCCACACCCGCTTCGGTGCCTATCAGCTGGATTTTATGGGCATACATCCCGCCCAATGCCGTGCTATCCAGCGCGAACAGCGGGTGGGCCTCTTCCTGCGCCGCGGATTTTTTCGTGATGTTCTGATGTGCCGCGTCCACGATATTGCGCCCGGTGGTCACTTTCAGGTCTTGCGCGTGTAATTTGGCGTTGATGGCGACGGAGCGGGCAATAATGTCGGTGTAGTTTTGCTGCCGGCTGTCCAGCCCGTGTCCTTCAATGCGCACTTCGCCCTGATTGACGTCAAAGCCTTTCAGCCGGCCCTGTTCTATCAGGGCCTGTCCGGTGGTCAGCGTCGTGCGATGCGCGTTGATAAAGCCGCAGCCGTTGCAGGTAATCCCCGAAGGGTTGGCAATAATCACGTCCGCTTTGCGTCCGGCGACTTCAATCCAGCCGTTGAGGTGACTGGGGTCACGGCTGTTGACTTCATTGAGGATAATGTGGGCTTCCCCTTTCGCCAGCCACGGATTGCCGGCCACCATGCCGCCGAGTTGTGTTGGGGTAGCGCTGGCGCTGTTATTGAGGATAACGCCGGGCTTATCCACATCAAACTGGCGGTAGCGATTGTGGGAAACGCCATCAGCACCGGGGGTCTGGATATTGACCTGCGGCGTACCATTGGCGCTACGAATGAGGGTCGGCTGCTGACGTCCCGGTGCCTGTTCATCAACCACAATCGCTGCCTGTGCCGTGAGTGAAATCCCGCCAAGGGCGAATAACACCCCAAAGCGTAGCGCAGTAAGCCGACAACGACGTTGCGGTGAAGAGGGGCGACGAGTACGACGTCCGGTTCGTCCCTGTCCGGCCCGCGCTATCTCGGCCACCACCATCCACATCTGACGGGCCTGATTAAAGATAATACGATATAACTGCTTGTTCATGATTTTTGCTCCACACAACACTACCCACTGGCAGTTTTGCTATTTGAATTAATACTGCCAATACAGGTTGAATCCGGCCGTGACAGGGGAAGTTTGGAAACCGGCGGGTTTGGATAGCGGAACACCGACAAACAAGTCGTAGCTCACCCCTTTCAGGCTGCCTCGCCACCCCAGGGCACTCCCCGCCAGGTGTTTTCCGAGCAGCGCGTCGCTACCCGGACCGCCCACTTCGCCGTAATCTATCCCCAGATACAGCGACTGCCCATGCAGCGGGGTTTGCCAGTCCAGTTCGTTCCGGCTGTACCAACCCCGGTCAGCGGATAAGGTCAACTCGCCATCAAAGCCGCGTACCGTCCAGCGGCCGCCCATCGAGAATCGATCCTGGGGCGTCAATGGGCTGGCGCTTATCTGCCGCAGATACTGGGTTTGATAAGAGAAGGGCTGAGCAAACAGCGTTAACGGCCCGGCCAGCGTCGCCGAGAATTGGGTGATTTTAGGTAAAGCCGTGCCTTCATTCCGGGACTCTTCCGGCGCAGGTTGCGCGCCAAACCAGCGCATGCCCTGTTGGTAAGTGACTTTGGTATCGAGAGTGGCGTTGCCGATAGTGTGATGATGGGACAGCCCCAGCTTCCAGCCCGCGGTTTCCCGGCGCTGAACATCAACTTCGGTCTTATCAATAAAATTGCGCGAAGTCCGACGATAAATTTCACCGTTAAACCAGGTTTTCTGGTCAGCGTTACGATGTAGCACCCGACTGAGCTGGACCGCCAGGTTTTGGCTTTTGCCCCGGTATTGAATCGCCTGATTCAGCCCGGCTATCGTCTGGGTATAATCGTAATGACTGGCCGTCACGCTCGTCATCCAGTAGCCAAATGGCAGTGAGTAATAGAGCGTGTTGTTTTGGCTGCCTTTCCCGGCAGACGCGTGAATATCGCGCCCACCGGAGAGATAAAACAGATCACTCAATGCCAGCGGGTTATCCAGAAAAAAGGTTAACCCACCTTGATAACGCCCGGTGCTTTTGGATCCGGTATCATCCAGATAAGTGGCAACTCGCCAGTGCCGTGACTGACGCCAGTCCAGTACAATATCACTCTCCCCTGGCTGTTCTGCCGGGACAATCTTCATATCCGCCTGCACGGTCGGGAAACGTTGCAAGTTTTCTAATCCTTGCTCAATGTCCCGTAAATCCAGCAGCTTGCCTTCACGCGTGGGGAATGGCGTGAGGTGTTGAATGTAATGGCCGCTGTCCGGGGTATAGCGGATATGCCGGATTTTGCCCGGGATCATCACCAGTTTTAAGGTTTGGGTATGCAGATCCTGACGAGGAGCCAGAACCCGGCTGGTGACATAGCCATGATTGATGAGCTGATCTTGCAATTGGGTCATCAGCCGGCTAATGCCTTTATCACCGAGGCAATGGTTTTCGCCCTGTTGAGCGACACGCCTGAACGGTAACCAGTGCGGGAAATTTTCGGTGCCTGCCAGTCTGACGTGGGAGAGAGGAAAACACGGGGTTTCCACCGGAAATACGGATGACACCGCCTGTTCGGGTACAGACAGGCGAACCTCCGCAGGCGGTGGCGCTAATTGGGCCTCCAGCGCTTGCTGGCGAGCCTGTTGATGGATCAGTTGTTGATCTGCAATGTCTGCGGCCTGACTGCCTGAAACCACGCTACAAAAAACCGTCAACACCCAAATACTGCTTTTCATTGTATGTCTATTCCACAATTACGAAGCAGTATTAACCCCCCATTGCACTGAGTGATCAATGTTCGTGATTAATAATCAACCAGGCAACTAAATTGGGGGTTGATTAATTAAGAGACTAACAAAAACAAGACGTTATATTTTTATCCAAAAAATAGACTCATGTTATTACAATGTTACAAATTATATAAAAAATAGATTAATATTAGTTATTTAATAACCAATGTTAATAATTTCAAAATAATTTTGTTTTTTGTTTATTTTTGTGACCAATATCACATTTATGATGTTTAATTTCAGGATAAAAGCACTTGCAATGTGACAATTGTCATTAATAAGTGATGAGATATTACCTTTTCTGATTAAGTTAGATGATGACTTTTAGCTCAGTTGGCAGGACTGGCGCTGGGCTATTTCGGATTGGGGGATAACCATCAGACTCCGTAATTCACTCACAGATTGGAAAAAATCATAAATCCTAAGGAAACAAAGGCGGATTTATCTATGCCAGTTTTGCTTTTTACCGGATTCTAGCTAAATATCATTAATTCCCTTATTAAAAAGGGACATTTATTATGCAAATCCGCCACTAAAAATTTATCTAATGAATGGTTTTTACGTTTTCTGACCCGCACGCCCCCCGGAAAACGGCACCCCATACCGATAATGGTAATCGACATATTGTCGCTTTTCATCATATTGATATCCATAGTGATATTCTTTACTCCGATCAGTCGATTACCATATTATCGCGCTTACTCATTAACACCATTCGGTCGGGCTGGGAATACATTTCGGCGGATGCGGAGGTAATCCCGGTGTCATCAATGATTGATAGCTGATACCACTATTCAGTAACTGATAACGCAAACCACTTGGGCAGGTGGTGGCACCATCCATCGCCTGAGTGATATCAATTGTCACCCCAAAAGCGATATTAACCGGTTGTAATGTATTGTCAGCCGCAGTACGGATGATACGTAATGGCGATCCACCACAAACTTGCAAGTGGTTATTGCCGACCTCACTTACCCGAATCACAATAAAGTTACAATATCCTCGGTAACTCAGATCAGTATCCGGCGGCTGGTTGGAGATAATCCAATATTGATCATTTTGTTTTTCGATGATTTTAGCATTAGACAACAGGCTATAGCCGTTATCGGTAAATACCTGACGCAATTCCTTTGATATCACGCCACTATCTAATGAACTCATCAGCTCAAGCGCCGCGCTGAATAAAGGAACACCTGCCAACTTATTACCCGTTTCTTCAAACGGCAAAGCTACCGCGCCATTCGTCAAATTAGCACCGGTTAATTTGGCTTCCGTAAAGATAGTGCCTTGAATTGAAGCAAAAGCCAGAGATGCCGGTTTAAGACCTTGGGTGGGTTCCAACATCGCCTTGCTGAAGTCAGTACCGACTAGATTGGCATAGGATAAATTCGCCCCATATAACCGCGCCTGAGTGAAATTCATCGTCGCTAAGTTCGCATTCGACAAGTTGACTTGTTCCAGATTAGCATTATCGGCTCTGGCGTCGCTGCCGTACCAATGAGCACCGGACATATCAACCGCATAGAGATTAGCGCCAGTCAGGATAGCATTAGGCATAAACGTGTTGGCAAGAATCGCGGCATTGCCGCCATTGTCTTGAGCAACATCTAATTGCCCATTCTGACGGTGGACAAATAGCGGTTTACCCTCATGTTCGACCAACCAGTTTTGACCGGGTTGACGAACCAACACCTCCGCCTGACCATTAATCAGCACTTTACCCTGATACAACAGACGACGTAATTGTTCGGGCAGTTGCTGGTTATCCAGCGACTGAACCTCGGCTTCATCCAGATATGCCACTGTGGATAAAGCACCAAATTGAGCGCCAGTCAGATTAACACTCTGCAAACTCGCATTGGACAAATTCGCCCCAACTAAAGAGACATTACCCAAGACAGTAGCACCGGCTAGATTAGCGCCGACCAAAACGGCACCGTTGAGTGATGTATTATCCAGATTCGCCTTCTTCATCGATGCCATCAGGAATATGACCTGATCCAACCTCTGCTTGCTCAGATTGACCCCATCCATCTGTGCTTGAGTAAAATCGGTCTTAGCGGTAATCGTGGCATCAACCAGATCCATCCCTGTCAGTACCGCCGCTAATAAGGTACTGTCGCTAAGGTTTAGTTGGCTATAACCGGTGGTTAACGATAGACGGGCATTGGTCAGATTAGCGCGACTAAAATTAACATTATTGATATTCGCCCCGGTAAAATCAGTCCCCACTAACGTGGCTTGATTAAAATCCGAGGCCTGCAAGGTGGTATTTTGCAAATTCACCAACGTCATGATTGCCTTAGTAAAATTGCAGGAAGCCAGACTGGAGCCGCTTAGATCAACATTAACCAGATTTGCCTGAGATAAATCGGCATTCTCCATTATCACTGAAGGTAACACTGCACCAGAGAAATCCGCCCCGGGCGCTTGTAGACGATTCAATATAGGCTGACCACCACTGCTCTTACAGCCACGAAAAATGGCATTCGGTAGCTCAGCGTCAGGCATATTGGTATCACTACCCACAACACACTTTTCAAAAAGCGCACTTTCGCCATGAACATGCGTTAAATCAGTTTTACTTAAATCACAACCACTAAAATTGCAATTATCAACTTTGACATTAGTTAAATCAGCGCCAAGCAATGTAGAACCACGCAGGTCAGCATTGGACAAATTGACGGCCATCATCACCATATCATTCAAATTTTCTTCGGCGAGATAGGCAAAACGCAAATCTGCTCCCATCGCCCCCCATTCTTTGAGAAATTCCAGGCTTTTTGTCACTATGGTACGAGTAAATTGGGCTGATAGGGGCGGATTGCTACTGACCGCTTGCCAGATCAACCCAGATTGCTGCGCCACCAAATAGCTATCACCACGACTACTGATACGACGAAGACGAAATCCAGATCCTCCCACCTCTTCCAACTGGATCTCAGCAACTGTGCCATCGCGCGGTTGATTAGCCTGAGGAGTATTACCGCTCGCGGCCAAATATTGACCATTGCCTGCCTGTAACCAAAAGCGAGTCATGCCATAAGCATTAATCATTTGATTCATCGCCCCTGATTGCCTGGCGGACAGGCTGAGCGTACCATCCGCCTGAACAGTAATCAGTTGGCCTGAAGTCGCTGTAAATTGCCATTTGCCAGCAAAAGATCTGGATTCACTCATGTCATTATCCTCGCGGCAATTGATTTACAGAAACTTTTCCACCTCTCCCAGCCTGACCACCGCTGGCGCTAATACCTCCAACGCCATATTCTCCATCAAGTGCATGTGAACCGTCACCATTTACACCACCACGCCCGGCTATTCCCCCAGCACCACCTGCCTGCCCGAGTCCGCCATTCCCGCCATTAGAGGTGGCAGATACTGGTTTTGGTGAGCTAGTCTGGTTATATCTGCCCCAAACATTGCCACCGCCCCCCCGGTTTGCCTGACGATGACGAATTACCACGACCCCCATTGCCGCCGTAACCCGCTATGCCGCCATTATTGCTAATGCGTGCTACACTCTGTACGTCAAAACGGGTACAAAGCAGGGCAAACCACCAGCTGGAACCTGGTCGACCACCCTGGCCACTCTGACCAGATTGACCATCGCCACCAGGGCTACCGGCAGTGGGTGGCTTACGACGAGAAGCATTCTGACCATCAGCACCCCGTTGACCATCAGCGCCATTGGCTCCATCAGCACCATTCACACCGTTAGTACCCAAAATTTGAATATCTGCGACCATAACTCCTCCTTGCGGTTATTGTTTTTTGCCGTTGACATAAACTGAACCTACAGCACCGGCTTTTCCGGCAGCTCCTGTGGTCCCCGATGAACCACCCTTACCTGGGTTACCACCGCTACTACCTTTACCACCAGCACCACCGGCACCACCAGCACCACCGTTGCCGCCTTTGCCACCGTTACCGCCTATCGCTCTGGCCTGGAACGTCGCACTTCCTCCTTCCTGGTAAGTAAAATAGATGTTACCGCCGTCACCTGCATTACCACCGTTACCACTGTTACCACCGTCGCCCCCATTCCCCCCATTACCACCATATCCAGCATTACAGTTGTTGGTAGAACCACCGCCATTCCCTCCTTTTCCACCATTACCACCATTACCACCGTTACCACCATCGCCACCATTACCGCCTTGTGTCAGCATATTCACAAAACCGTTAAGGGTACCTATTTTAAAATTAACATCACCCGCATGCCTACCGTTCTCGCCATCACTTCCTCTGGCACCCTTAGTACCACTACCACCAGCGGTACCGTTCGTAGCCGACTTTGCGCAAGAGTTTTTATTATCTTTACCAGCACTGCCATTACTGCCGTCTCTTCCAGCGGAACCATTGTTTCCGCTCCCACCATTGTTTCCGTTACTGCCAATACTTTCAATGTTCGGGCCATCATTATCACCCGGGGTTGGATATGGTTTTGGGGAATTAACTACGACGACTTCGTTCGCCTCAACCGTGCCATTGGTCAAATAAATAATCTTGCCGCCAGGTTCAATCGTTATCTTATTAAACACTAAGTTGACAGGTTCACCGTGACGACCTTTATTTCCGACAATCAATGGGTTACTTGCAGTGACAACGATATCTTCACCACTGTATAACGCGACTTTCATCGGAAAACGTTTAGCATTCAGAATATCTTCATAATCTTTGACTAAAGGAGAATAACCATAGATATAAGCACGGAAAGCTTTACATATATCAGCATGATTACCGGTGACATTCGCCAATCGTTCAGCAGAATAGGGTTCAGGCAACGGATGATGGGGTTCCATTCCGCCCGTGCCATACTCACTGTCAGGCACCCCGCCAAGTTCCTTCAACTCCTGTATAGTCTGTACGGTAAAAAACGCGGGTGGCACAGTAGCTATTTTCGGATCGTGAGAAAATACTATTGGCCCGTCGAAGTCCGACGTTTTTAATTGTTTTAGCTGCTGTTCTGTACCAGTCAAATGATAATGCTCACGCAACTCAGCCAAAGTTTCGTTAACAGATTTCATTTTATTCATGGGTATTCTCCTGAGTTTGGGTATAAGTTTGTACGTTTAAAATCACAGAGGCGTCACATATCAGTTGTCCAACTTGCTTAACAGTCAGGGTGTCGACGACTACCACGATCGGTCGTGAAGTCGGATTACTAATATTCAGAACCGCGTCATCAGCAATCTCCAGTTCAGCAATCGCAAAAACATCAACTGTTGCCGGCAAGGATATCGGTGCATCAACTGGGGGGATGCCAGAAAGGATCAACAGCTCCGCTGCTGACGACACTTCTGCCGGATAAGCAGGAGCCAGTGACTGTGGATCGTTAGGGCGTAAAGCGCCTTGCGACGAAGATGAAATAACGACTTTCTCTGTTACATCGTTCTCCGAGAGACCTAATAACTGCAAAACCGCTTTAAATCCTGAACTATAATTTTTTAATAACATATTTTTCTCCGAGAAACTGTAGACAGAAATAATCTGCAAATTATCGCTATCTACTGTGCAAATGACCGGGTAACGGGTATTAACATCTGTAATGATGAAATAACCATTGTTATTGATAGTTTCGATAGTTGCCTGATGACTAAGAGGGTGTTTGTTATCAGCAAAAACTGCACGGATTTTGTCCATGTCGTGTTGTTGGAATATCGGTAATTGATCGATACCCAGATCAAATATCGGCGTGGTTGGTGTCCATTGGCTTATCTGGGGTTGGGTACGCTGGTTTTCCCCCAAGAACTTGCCGTAATTCATTGCCACCAGAGTCCGGAATGGATCTATCGCCAAATGTGCCGCCACAATATGCTGGCGTTTAGCCGGATCAGGGACCAGTGTCGAATCAGGGACAGTGACTAGGAACTTACCGTCAGGCTCATAGATATCAAGGATATAATCCGTTGGATCACGTCCTTCATTACGGTATGACAGAATATAAATATATCCCTTAGACTCGACCGCCACATCCAGATAAGTTATGCCGTCTGGCTTATTCAGTGGCATATAGGACAGATAATCAGCCACGACAATTTCAGCCAGATTCGTTGCATCAAGGGTTAATAGCCAAGAGCGGGCGCCCGCAAGATCATCAATTTGCCATTTGACACCTTGACCGATAGCGATGACCCGTACATTACTTAAATCGTTATATACAGATACCGTTTGTCCCTGAGCGGTCAGCGTGTAAGTCGCGGGTTTCTGCGGGTCATATACCAACCAGCTCTGCCCTTGCTGTATCACGTCAACCGTTGTGCTGCCAACTGGGTCAATATTACCGTCTGCGGTCTGGTTATAACTCAGATAGATCCCATCCTCAGCAAAGGCGGCAATAATCTGCTCATCCAGAACTCCAGTATTCAGCGAACGCATAAAGCTCGGATCACTGTTACCAAACAGGAATGTCAGCCCTTGTTCACGAAACGCTTGTTGTAATGCCGGGGAGAACACCTGAGCATCCAGTGTTGCCTGATACTCAGCAGTAGCCAGTTTAAACAGTGTTGCCCCTGGAAAACTTGGAAATGGGTTCCCTTTAGTATCGAACGCCTGAATACGGGTATTGATTGTTTCCAGTAATAAGATGCGACCATCTGGCGTGATAGTCAGGGCAATTGGCCCATGAGTTAGCCCTTGTCGAACCCCTTCTCCAGAAACAATCTGTGCAGCCGGAGCCTGATCATCCGGATAGCCCTGATCACCCAACGCCAGGATCTGCATCTTGCTATATTGCCAACTGACAGCAATGACATAGCCGCTCGGATGAACCACCATCGCATCCAGATGAGGAATAGTGAACGTTCCCCAAGACAGCGGATTATCCGTCAAACCAAAATCATGTTTGCCGTCACGCAAGTCCACCCGACGCAAATGATATTCACCGAATCGTGAATCAATAATAAAGTTATAAGGCGTGATGGTTTTGTCGTCCGGCCCCTCGCCAAAACTGTTATAACTGATCAAGGGTTGTACTTTGAAACCCACCTTAGATAATTTCAGACGCTGATTCAGCGTGTCGTTGCTCAACGTGGAAATGTTTTGCAACACATACATCTGACCGCTATTGGGCGGACTGGATGGATCTTCCAATGGAATATTCTGACCAGAAGCTTGGCAACAATAACCAACCTGATAATCTGAATTCAGTATCGTCATATTGACCAATTTGCAGATGTTATTGCCTACATTGCTACAATTGGTTGAAGACTGGGTTTCCAATGGCACGCTGCCTTCAATCCACTGATATTCCTTCTTATCGCTATCGTAAGACAACTGTTCCCAATATTCGTATTGAGTGACCTGAGTCAGAGGCACTAACATCTCTTTTATATTGCCACTGACGCGCATGATGCCCTCATTAGGGTTGTCTGGCTGCGCATTCAGCAGCTCACTGGTGTAGCTCCCCGCTAACCAGCCAGTAGCAGAATAAACATTAGCCTTGATTTTGAGGGTGCCACCCCAACCAACCGAATTGAAATTAAAAGATAGCGGCGTATTGGAACCGGTTGTAGGTAATGGAATAGTCTGGGTGTAATAGGTGCCGTTGGTATATTCGACCGTCACCTGGCACTGAACGCCCACCGGCGGCCAGATTGCAGTTTCCGGGCGACCTGTTTCACCATGAGCAGGATCGGGATGCAGGGTAAAAGCCAGGGTCATCTGGCGCTTGATATCCACTTCTAATGTCGCCGGCGTGGAGAGCAATTCCCCTGTAGTCACTGCAATCTGAGCCAAATCTAGCGCAATTGAAGCAATCCTGAACGCCCAACCCACAACAGGAACCGCCTGAGCGGCTGCACTGGCTGCAACTTGGGCTGTAACATAAGTGGCTAATGCTTCCAGTCCTTTTTTAGCCAAAATACCAATAGCAATACTGGCTAAACTGGTGAGCACTTTTTTAGTATTGAATAACGCTGAACCAACAGCGGCACCTCCGCCAATTAATGGGAAAGCAATACCTGCTAATATGGCAACGTTATCTTTATTAGAAATAAAATCTTTATACCACTGGCTATTGGTCACTGCGGCACCAGCCAACATCATCAGGGATGGAATACCGTACTGGAACATCCCGGTTAAAATCACACCCGGCCAAACAATCGGGTTTTCCCAACGGGAAGTTCCCAAGCCACCAAACAGGAATTTAGCCGCCTGGGCTTCATCCGGCCAAGGCAAGCCAAAATTAGTGGGATCAGTGGGCATCGGAATTCCCATGATCGTATTGACATTAGCCAACACTCCAAGGGCTTTTTGTGATGGTGTTTCGAATAATGCTGCCAACTCTTTAGGGAAATAAAACGGCCAATCACCGTCAACCGTTGGATTATCGATCGGCTGTTCCATTTGAGTGTCTTTAAAGAATTGAATATAGACACCTAGCTGACGTAAATATTTATTCTTAAAATCAATGGAAAAATGGCTTTGACCGGGATCGTAACGGATGCTGTCAGCATACACATCCATACCGTGATTAGGTGTGCGGTTAGTGGCAGTCCAAATTTGGCTGGTATCTCGCGGAACATTCAATGCTGAAGTTTGATCTTTGAACTCGGTAACGTCGAGAGACGCACTTTGGCTGACACTCCAGTTATGATTTTGCAAACGGGTGTCATTATGCGAGGTTCTCAACGCATTAGAGGCCGGCGATCCTGAATAATTCTCTGTTTCATCCGATAGATTATATTGCATCACCGGATCACCTTCGGCGAAAATCACCTGCCCATCTTTACCGACCCAGTCAAATTCATAAAACATCTCGTTGCCATCAGGGTCAACCAATTGACCATAAGTGGCAAAACCACCTGTCTCTGTCGCAGGTCCCTGACTCGATATTGATATAGCCAATTCATAAACCCGGTTATATTGCTGTGGGTCTATTTCCTGTGGTGGGGCAATATGTGCATTCATCACAATTGATGCTGCATAAGCCTGACTGTTAGACAATTCCGGGTGGGAAAACACAATAGAACAGGCAACCTCCCAGGGTGTTTTCACTTCATTAGCCGCAACCAACAAATCGCTACAATGAATAGGGTTTCGTGCTAAATGTTGGCTATTAACACCGAGAGCGCTAAGTTTACCTGGCAAAGCCACCGCTATATTATTTACGGCCAGTTTTTCTATGTTACGTTTGGCATAACGACGTAAATGAGCGTTAGGGATATGGTAAGAAAGATGGTAAAGAACCGGTAACGAAGAACGGTAAGGCCCAGATTTATCACCAACCACTTTAATTAGAGTAACGTGATGAGGTAAAAAATAGTGTTCAGGTATTTCTGCGAAATGGCTAATACCGTGCGAACCATAGCGTAGAACCATATCTATCGCAGGGTTATCAGCCGCCGCTCTGGCTAAACTTGACTCATCATGTTCTTGCAACGGTATATTATGTTCACCAACCCAAAGGCTTAATTGACTGGAGTGGGTACGTAAATGGCCTTGAGCTAGGTCAAAATGTAGAATTTGCGTTTTCATTTAGATTTTATCTCTCTTAATGATTATTTTTGTTATCACAACAAACACTCAACAACCGTATAAATAATTCGGCGGAAAACTCTGAAAAAATAATTATCATGAGAATGGCCACATCCCCCTACAAACTTATTTTTCAAATGAGAAACACCTAGAATTAAGTAGAAAAATATTTATCTACTTTACAGAAAGCAATTGCATGTGATATTTAAACTCCACAATTAATAATATTAATGTGATTTTCAATTTTTTCCATTACTTAAAGAAGATATTTATGTGACGCATAGCTATTTTTTAATGTTAGCCAATTAAGAATTTCAATTTTGAATTTTCATTACCCGATATTATTAGCAAAGAAAAACAAAAGAACAACAATAAGACACGGTGATATTTTTCAATAAGTTAACAAGATAAAAATATACAAATAATGAAATCATTAACATGATTTAAATTAAAATCAAAAAATAATCACTTATAATTATAAAACCTATCTTCAATAATAAAACCAACCTTTAAACAAATTAATCTCATAAATAAATTCTTAAACGACATATCAGAATCTAATTTTATTACCAATAATAAACCACTCTGTTCACAATATTTTCCAAATGTTTTAAAAATATCATCAATACTGTGAAATGAAATATTATCTTAGCGACATTTCAAATCAAAATAACCGAGTCAGACCGCAATACCCTCGTTCACTTCAAGTACTGACTGCTAAATAGACAGTCAGTATTTAGATATACAAATTTGAATATCTATTCCCTAACACTTCGATAAAAGTATCTCGCGTTATGACTGCTCTCTGCCATTAATATAGACATGGCCCTTAACGCCGGTTGTTCCAACAACGCCATCTTTACCGGATACACCACTTGAACCCGCACTGCCATAGGGAGAACCGCTACCACCATTACCACCACTCCCTCTATAACCCCCATAACCTCTGGCACCACCAGAACCCCCTACGGACTTAGCATCAATGGTTGGAGTACCACTATCATATCTAAAATAGATATTCCCCCCGTTTCCTCCTTTACCACTATTTCCCCCATTTCCACCATCTCCTCCACTTCCTCCATTCCCCCCCCTTCCAGCACTACAATAATCGGTGGAGCTACCGCCATTACCGCCATTTCCCCCTATTCCGCCATGACCACCATTACCGCCATCGCCCCCATTTCCGCCTATCGACGCTAAGCTCACTACGCCGGTAACTTGACCAACTTTAAGATTAATATCTGCTGCATTGCCCCCATTTTCCCCATTGCTTCCAGACCCACCATCGACACCGTTAGCGCCGTTAGTACCTGCTGTAGCCGCCTTTGCGCAGGAGTTTTTATTATTCTGCCCAGCATTACCATTACTACCATTCTTCCCATCTCCCCCACTCCCCCCATTCGCGCCATGACTCCCATTATTTCCCTGATTAATAATATTGAACGAATCATTATTTAAATCTAAAGCACTCACCATTGTCATGGTATTCGCTTGAACCGCCCCATTGGTGCGATAAATAATTTGTCCACCAGGTTCAACAGTTATCTGTTCATAAACTAATACAATAGGTTCACCGTGATTATCTTGGCTTTGAACGATCAATGGATTACCCGCAGAAATAGTTATGCTATCACCACCATATAGCGCGATTTTCAATGGAAAACGCTTGGCGTTGAGAATATTTTCATAATCTTTGACCAAAGCAGAATCACCATAGATATAAGCACGGAAGGCTTTACATACATCGGCATGATTGCCAGTGACATTCGCCAGTCGTTCAGCTGAATAAGGTTCAGGCAGTGGATGATGCGGCTCCATTCCCCCAGGGCCATAATCACTATCAGGCACACCTCCCAACCTTTTTAATTCTTGTATAGTTTGTACGGTAAAAAATGCGGGTGAAACAGTGGCTATTTTTGGATCATCGGAAAATACGACTGGTCCATGAAAATCCGCCGTCTTCAATTGTTTTGGTCGCCGCTCTATACCCGTCAGACAATAATGCTCATGCAATTCAGCCAAAGTTTCAGCAACAATTTTTACTTTATTCATAAAAAATCTCCTGAGTATAAATTTATAGTTTTAGAATCATCTTCCCATTACATAACTTCCCGCGCTATTTTATTCTCACAAAAGCCCTTTAAATCCAGAGTACTCATCATTCAATGACATATTTATCTTCGTTTAGAACGAAAACTTATAGACAAAGATAATTTATTACCTATCTTTATTCACCGTATGTACTTTCACTCTCACCTTATCTTTTTGCGTGATTATTTTATTCATTACAATAGATACTCAATAACTGAAAAAATAATTTCAGGCGAATTGAAAAAATACCCATAATTAATTAAAAACTTACTCAATATATATAAAATGGTTTAATGTTAAGTTTATTTTTCACAACTAAAAATATTAACATGCCTTTCTGTTTTTTCCATTAGAAAAATGAAATTTTTATGGTGTGTCACTATTTTTTAATGTGAATAAATCAATTAATTAATTATTTCAATTTAAACTCTATGCAATTAAATATTGGCAGTACGAAAATAAGACAACCAATTATGTAGAGTTATTATTTTCAATTAAATTACAACCAGACAAAAACATAATAGAATAAATCAATCTTTGCTTTTAATAAAATCAACCGCAAAACATTTAAATAAAGTTTATAAATTTAAGATTATTATCACTTTATAATTATTAAAAATAGTAAAAGGTGAGAGGTTATTTTCAGAATACTTTATATTTAATAATCCCAGACAGTCACGCCAAGAAACGCGGTGCAGCCATTACCAACGGCTGCACATAAGATTATCAATACTCAAGCACTTGTTGTTTCTGTGGCGCTTTTAGTAAACGCCAGGCGATCAATACCACGACGCCGGTCAATACCGCTGTCATCCAGCTCATCATATGAATAGCGCTGGTGAAGGATTCCGCTGCCGCAGTCATCAGTTGTTGCCCTTCCGCCTCAGCTAATGAGTTCGCTACAACGTAAGCGCCAGCCAGAGTTTCTAATGCCAACCCCGTCTGTTCATGAGAGATCCCATCCGGCAATTGCAGAGTGACACGATAGAAAGCGGTCACCAATCCACCGATAATTGTCGTGCCAAGTACCACACCCACTTCATAAGCTGTTTCGCTTATTGCCGATGCCGCCCCGGCTTTAGAGGACGGCACTGACGAAAGCACCAGATCGTTAGACACCGACGCAATTGCACCTACACCCACATTTAATAATGCGAATGCAACCACCAGCGTGGTCAAATCGCTGCCGAAACTGGCTACCAGAAGAAATGCAATACCCGCAAAAGCAAGCAGCATTGGCACAAGGTAATAAGCCGGCATCCGTTGAGCAACAGGCACTATCGCCATGCCAATAATAATCGCCATTATTTGTCCGGGAACCAGCGCTAAACTGGCCGAAATCGGCTTCATACCCAATACAATTTGCAAGACCTGAGTGGCAAAAAAGACAAAGCCAACCAGTAAGGCCAGACTCAATAAGTTGACCATAATCGAGCCGGTGAACATACCATTACGGAACAGTGAGAGATCCATTAACGGTACGGGCAGACGCCGCTGCCGACGAACAAATAACACGCCAGCAACCAAGCCAACAGACAATTCCAGTATCACACTTATTTCAAACCCGTCACTGGCAAGATGTTTAATCGCGTAAACAATACCAACCATGGCGATGATCGATAATACAACGCTATATCCATCAATAATACCAGTCTGTTTTTTCTCGGACTCCGGTAATAACATCGGTCCGAAGATCAACAATGGCACTAATACCGGTACTGCCAATAGAAAAATGGAATTCCAGTCAAAGAATTGCAACAGAACGCCACCAATGACAGGCCCCAACGCCGAACCGACAGTTAATGTTGTCGCCCAGATAGCAACAGCTAACCGACGCTGTTCACGATCCTCAAAAAGAGTGCTGATTAAAGCCAAAGTTGAAGGCATCAACATCGCACCAAAAAACCCAAGTACGGCTCGCCCTCCAATTAATTGTTCGGGTGAAGTTGACAGCGCTGTTAATACCGAAATAACGGTGAATCCCAAAGATCCAAATAACAGCAATGAACGATGGCCGACACGATCGCCAATACTCCCCATGGATACCAGCAAACCCGCCAACACCAGTGAATAAGCATCAATTACCCATAATTGCTGACTTGCGCTGGGCCCCAGAGCTTCAGCAATTTTCGGTAAAGCAAAGCTTAAGATCGTATTGTCCACCGTCACCAACAATACCGGCAACATCAATATCAGCAATCCCAGCCAATTTCTGAGTCCTGCCCGCCCGTTAGCCTCAGCAACTCTATTTAATGACATCCCCTCAACTCCTTTCCTATTATCATTTAAGCGTTGAAAAAATATGCTGGCAATCAGCAGCACTAATATTGAGCTGTTCCCCCAGTTGTTGTGCAATGTGTCTGAGGTTATTGCCAAATTCAGTTTGATCACCAGCCTGCACTATTGAATCTAACTGTTGTATGGCATGCAACAATTCCTGACGCGGTTCGGCAGCCATAGGGTTTTCATATTGAACGTCCCAGTACACTTCCATTGGATTGAGTAAAACCCTTGATAATAACGCCAACATGGTACGCATTGGCGGCGGTGCAACAGTCGCCAGAGTACCAATATCCAACGGGCTTTTCGCCAGAACCAGGCCAAAAATCAATATCGCGGCATGGGGTAAAGCCTGACAAAACGCCATTACCCGATCATGTTCCTCCGGCGTCATTCTACTGATGCGCATACCCGCCTGCGTCAATACCCGCTCAATCCAATGCTCGTTAACATGACAGTTATCAAGAGTGACTGCAACAGGCCTTTTTTGCTCCGACAAGGATGGCGAGAACATCGGGTTAACACCGATGAAAGGCTGCCCAGGGGCGGCAGCGCTTAAAGCGGAATGGAAAGGTGCCTGAACCGAACAGGTTGACACTATCTGTACATCATCACCAACCGCCGATAGCACCCAAGGCAGAGCCTGTATTGCAACCGCTTCCGGTAAGGCGAAGACGACCGCCTTTGCCTCAGTAAAAATCGCCTCAGAACCCGCTGCGGGATTTAAGATATCAAGCTGGCAGCAAAGAGAACGCTCTCCCTGCGTTCGTTGGTCAACACGGTATACAATGCAACCACTTTGAGTAAACAGGCGCCCCAATAAAGAGCCAATCGCACCTTGCCCACCAAGAATGACAACTTTATGGTTACTCACACTTCCTCCGCGATATGACTAAAACTGAAATAGGGCACACTGGCCTTCACCAATGTTTCTTCAAATTCACCATAAGGATCGGAGTGAGCGACAATGGCACCGCCAATGCCGAACTCGGCACATTCTTGATGTAACACCGCCGTTCGGATAACAATGCTCAACTCTGCTTCACCACTGAAAGATAACCATCCAAGCGCACCAGAGTAAACACCGCGTGCCGATGACTCCAAAGAGTCAATGATCTCCATTGTGCGTTTCTTCGGCGCGCCGGTCATTGATCCTCCCGGGAAACATGCCCGGATGGCTTCCATCGATGAAGTGCCTTCACGTAATTCACCGCGTATTGTCGAAACCAATTGATGCACAGAAGAGAAGCTCTCAACTTTAAACAATTCAGGCACATGAACACTGCCAGGACGGCACACCTGATTAAGATCGTGGCGCACTAAATCCACTATCATCAGGTTTTCAGCTCTATCTTTAGCTGACTGACTCAATTCCACCTGAAAATGCTGATCATCCGCTGCCGTTCTTCCTCGTGGCCGGGTTCCCTTAATCGGTCTGGATTCAATACCTCTGGCCTCATCAATGCGTAAAAACGTCTCCGGCGATGCACTGAGTACCGAAAAATCCCCACATGCCAGATAGGCGCCATAAGGCACAGGGCTGGCATGACGCATTCGTCGATAAGCATCCAATGGCAGCCCTGCATAAGCCATCTTTGCTCTATTCGTCAGACAGATTTCATAAGACTCGCCATCGGTGATGTATTGAAGCGATTTATGGATCCCATCCAGATACTTCTGAGCTCCATATTCCAGACGAATTTTGTTCTGATCGACAGCGCCAGGAATAAAATCAGGTATCACCCCACCGGTATTTTTTGCAATGGTCACTAAAGGTGCCGGCGGCCAATTTTGTGGCTGGCCTACCGGTGTGATCAGACACTCATAAAGCTTATTCTGCTGGTGATCGAAGACAAAAAAATGCGGAGTAAAGATTAAACTGGCATCAGGATGTTCTGAATGATATTTGCTGCTGCCAATAGTCAACGCCTTTAATTCATATCCCAAATAACCAACAAAGCCACCTTTGAAGGCAAATGGCATCCGTTTTGGTGTGGAAATTTTCACCAGATCAAGCAGTTCAGACATCAATGAGAAAAAATCACCCTGGACAACCCGTTCACCATCAGGACCGGTCAAACGCAAACTCTCCGTCTGTACACAATATTCAAGCCTGACAGCACCCTGTTTGTTGCCACTTCCCATGATTGAAAAGCGGGCATTGGGCCTATCCGACTTTTCACTGTCCAGCCAGAAAGAGTGAGTATCATTGCCATAATGTTGAATGAACAGAGATTCAGGATCGATGATGCTCTGACATTCACGGTAATTCAGGTTGAGATGCGGCTTTCCGCCCACCGCCAGATAAGCTTCATTGGCAGAAATACACTGATTCTGAGCGGTAATATCCTGCCCGTTATTTTCTTTATACGTCTTTGCTATACGAACAAAATTACTCAGTAATTCACGCCCATATTCAGAATCAATCGACTCAGGATGAAACTGAACACCCCAAATCGGTCTTTGGGTGTGTTCAATTGCCATAATTAAGCCATCATCAGTCCAGGCAGTACATTTAAGATTGTCCGGCAGCCGGGTACAGACCAGCGAGTGGTACCTGACCACGTCAAATTGCTCAGGCAAACCGAGGAATAACCCTTCCCCGGTATTCCTGATGCGACTGCGATAACCATGCACCGGATTAGGTGCATGTTCGACAAAACCACCAAATGCCAGGCTAATTCCCTGATGGCCGAGGCAAATACCCAATAATGGGATTTCGGCGCGGGCAATGACCTCAGCACAGACACCAAAATCGCTGTTTTCAGCCGGATGCCCTGGCCCTGGAGAAAGCACAACAGCATCATAATTGTCTATCGCCAGCGCTTCATAAGTCAGAGAATTGGTGACGACAGATGGCACACTCCCGGTAACTTCATACAGATATTGAGCAATGTTTTGCGTAAAAGAATCATAATTATCAATGAGCAGTATTTTCATTATTCTTTGCTTTCTCGTGTAGCAACTGATCAATCAGCTCTTCTTCTCGACGGCAGGTTTCTTCAATAACCTGTTGAAATATTGATTCAGTGTATTCAGACCGTAACCCAAAATCCGTTGACTTATCCCTCAATATAGCCAATAACGAGGTAATACGTTGTGGCTGCATCATCGGAATATCCTGTTCCGCTTTTATCTCAGCGATTTTCATACAGATCTTCATACGTTCAGAAAGAAGCGCCAATATCTGCATATTAATCACATCCAGAGATTCCCTATGAGGTTGCAATATGTCCTGCTTATCTATTATTGATTGAGTCATATATTTGGTCTTCATTACTGGTTTATTTCAATCATTTTCATCAATAAATCTATGTCACTTATACCTGTGGAGCTATGGCTTGTGGCTCAGACCAATTCAGCCCTTTTTCCCGTATTTTGAATAAGGTATTTACTAAATGACTGATTTCACTCTCCTTATGCTCACTGGAGAAGGCAAAACGCAACATGGCATTGCCATCCTGGACGAGTGGATAAAATACCGGGAACAATAAGATGCCGTTGTCGCGCAGCAGACGTGCAGCTTCAAGACCTTCAGCTTCATTTTCGAATAAAGCACCACGAACAGGAGATTGCACACCGGCATTCATCAGGCTGTTACCCGTCAGGGAATCAAACAGATTAACGTTCTTCCATAGCTGTTCCTGGCGGATTTCTATTTCAAGGCTAAGATGAAGTTTTGCTGCGGCAACGTTAGCGGCCAACATCGGCACCATAATCGAATGACCAAAAACCAGAGGATTAGCCAGGGTACTAATCACTTCAATATCATCGGCACCCGCAACAACCACAAAACCCCCCGCACCACCAAATGCTTTGGATAACGAACCTGCCAATATGAGGTTAGATGGCAAAATATGGTCAAGTGCAGCAAAGGCGTAACCTGCACCATGACGCCCTACAATGGAAATACCATGAGCATCATCGACATAGACATAACCTCCGGCAGCAGCCAATTTTCGGGTTAATTCTGCCACCGGAATCAAGCCATTCATTGAGCCAATACCATCAATCAGCAGGACAGGGGTACGCTGATCCTCTCCGCAGTTTTGCAAAGCTTGCTGTACCGACGGTTCATCCGCACTATCGACCCGCGATACTGGCCCGAACTGTTCGAGAATACCGCGTAATACCTGCATAGACGCATGAGCCGTTTTATCCATCAACCAATGTACTGGCCGGGTAAGTGGATAGTTAGGTAAAGAACCACTGCCCAATAACGGCAATACACCCAGGTGAACGTTACTGGTGGAAGTGAAAACAGCAACAGAGCCACCTTGATAAATTTCTTCCAGCAGTTCCTCTAGTTGCCTCAAATATTGCGGGCGCATCGCACCACGGGACGATGACAAATGAATCCCTGTCCGGGCCATTGCCTGATTTGCTGCCTCAATTAACGCAGGATGATGTTCTAATCCCAAATAAGAGCAGGAAACAAATTCCGTAAAAACTTTGCCTTCTTCTGTCGTAATTTGCTTACCTTGACGTTCTACCACCGTGAAACTGGTCAAACCTTCATCAATAGCTTGCGCTAAGGCGCCGGTGGTCCGTGACTTACGAATCGTCATCCAATCCTGCTTCTGTTTTACATCCATTATCTAGACTCCAACTGTCTGAATTCAAATGAGCTGACAACCTACAGTGATTACCGAACTGCCTGTTGTGTCAGAAATCTCTTCATCAATAATTGTTCGTATCAAGGAAAAACCGGCGTCTGAAAATAGTGTTCTGACGCTCTCCTCCTGACTTTCACCATGTTCGATGACCAACCAGCCATTTGATTGCAGTAACTGTTTGGCTTGTTTGATAATCAACCGCGTTAAATCGAGCCCATCATCCCCGGAATACACCGACACATAAGGATGATGCTCCTCCCACTCTGGTAATATTGTCTGCTGCTCTGGAACGTAAGGTGGATTAGCGACAATTAACGCCACCGACCCGTTAAATTGCGAAAATGCCTGCCAATCCCGTAAATCGGCTTTTAATGCATCGGCTTTAATCTCCCAGCTCGCTAACCGGTTGATATTGCGTGTCAGGTATTGAAAAGCGATGTCGTCATATTCAACACAAGTGACCTTTAAATCCGGGCGACGTTTAGCGATGGCTAAACCAATAGCACCACTCCCCGAACATAAATCCAGAACCCCTGATCCCTGAGGTACTTCATGTTCATTCTCCAGCCATTTATGAATAATCTGACTGTGAGGACGTGGAATAAATACCCCCGTACCGACCACCAAAGGCAGTTCATCAAAATCCGCAATGCCGACAATATGCCCAAGAGGGATCCGGTTACAGCGCTCATGAACCGCAAGCATAAATTCATCACGGGCGCGATCCTGACAGCGCCTTTCCAGATAACGGTCAGCCAGACAGGCGAGATCGGTTTCCACATCCCAAACACCCGCCTCTGCCAGTAATTCCCTGGCCTTATCAATAGCAGCCTGATCTTTTAGCGAAGAATTCATGACCATGCCTCATAGTAACTACGTAACCGTTCACGCATGGATTCATAAATATAAGAGAAAGCAACCAGTTCTGGCGGTGGTGTAAACTGAGGGTGAAGAGACTCAATCAAATCCTGATAATTGCGTGTCATGCCTTCATTCAGCAGTGGCAACCAATAAGGTTTGATATCCCAGCGATATTCGTAACCTGTAGCAAGCATCTGCTGGACAGTTTCTTTAGCCATCACTTCACGAGAGAAACCCACTAACGGAGGACGAACCGGGTTGAAGGAATCCAGGTTAATTTGCGTATTTTCTATTCCAGTCAACGCATTAGCAACATAATCTGCCAGTAACGGTGACTGATGTAAGCCATCACGGTAAGTCCCGGTAGCCAGCCAAAGGCCATTCACGCCACATTCACCAATTAACGGGAACCCATCAGCAGGGATTGGCCGGTTACCGACCTGGATTGAAAGGATCTCAGCATCATGTAAGTTAATATCCAACTGATCTAACGCACAATCCAGCAGGAACTGCACATCAGAAATCAGCGCCTGACTGCGTGGTTTTTCAGACAGAATATTTGTCGCACCCAGATACAGAACACCATCACCACGGGGTACACAATGCAGCCCACAAGCAAATGCCCGGTTAGGAGTTCGAATCACCGACGTCGGCAATTCTCTGCCTTTTGGCATCTTGACCAAAATAGATACCCCATAGCCGGCAAATATCGGCGGGATCTGCCGAACAACAGAAGGGACATTAGATAACAGATCCAACGAGTGCGCACCGGCAGCAACCACCACCTTATCCGCCATTAAACGCTCACCACTGAGCAATTCGACGCCAATGGCTAAACCGTCTTCAATCAACACACTCTTGACATTCTCATCTTTGAGAACGCCACCTTCAGCAACCAATGCCGCATCCAGCTTTTCCAGCAATAAATGCGAATCTAGAGCATGTTCATCAGGAATATATAAAGCACGAAGCGGACGCACCAGATCGTTAGGCTTTAACCATTCAATTTCACGTGGATCAACGGTTTCATAAGGGGCCGCATATTCGTTCAGGGTTTGTTCAATAGCGTCATAATTAACACTATCAATCTCTTCCATCCCGGCAGTATTCAGTATCACATGAGTCCCTTGAGCGGTGAACAGCGATCGCCTATCACCAGAAGAGTCAGCTAACCGTTGCGCCCAGGCAGGCCAAAGCTCTTTGGAAATACAATCCATATTCAATTTCAGCTTACCGTGTTCACTCGCTAATAAGCCACTGGTAATTTCGCCAAAACAACCATTCATCGCACCTGCTGCTTTAGAAGCGGCATTGGTTCGATCAGTACTTCCAACCCTACAAACCGAAAGATTTCTGCTTGCTAATTCATAAGCAATTGAACCAGCAATTGCGCCTGAACCAACGACAATAAAGTCGTATTTCATTTATTTACTCCTGTATGGCCTATGGCCAATTTATTTTAAATATTTTGTCAACAATGACGGATAAATAATTATTACCCTCTTACAGTGAGGCTATTTTTACTGCTTTACATCAATTGTAAAAAATAGCTTTGTGTTCATCAGTAATTAAAATGACAAATCACATTCAGATTTATGTTAAATTTAAAAACAAATATACAATAAAAAATTATCACATTAGAAATAGTTTCCATTTATTATCAAGAAAATATAATTACCCATGAAATTAATTTAAACAAAGTCATAAATACAATAAAAACAATAAGTTAACCGCATATCAAAAATATCAATTCTATTTGAAAGAAATAATAACAAAGGATATTATTAGGTTTGAAATAACATTTGCAAATCAGGAGAGAACAATAGTCATCAAATACAAAACTGTCAAATAAATTTAATTTTATATTATCAATAAAAAAATCATATAAATGTTTTCAGTATAAAATAAAAACAATTCATATTCGCATTGTTACGGGGAACAATATTCTAAATACCTTTTATTCTTCAATAAAAAAACAAAAATTCTCAAGAAAGGTGTTTTTTTAAATTTATATTTTACATCATTTTCACCAAAATATATAAGATAGAGACAAATGTTATTATACCGAAATTGACTATTATGGGGAGTGACCGGATAGTTGAGATAATCGCTAATTTTTCAGATTATCCTGTGACTGGTTTCTCTTTTATTTTTCCACATTGAAGATATCGTTCTCTAGTCTCAACAACGGATGTTTTTTGTACTATTGGCGGAGCGATTTTCATTGACAATTAACTTGGGTTTGCTGCGCCGTCAGTTGCAGTTAATTTGGGGATAAATGCAGGTCGATCCGATTTTAAACGCAAATCGTTACACCTGGTGGCAGGAGCAGTGACCGAATAGCTTCGATAACCGCCAACTAAATCACAGGAGTACTCATGAGCAAGAGAAGTGATATAGAAAGAGGGAGGTTGGTTTATACCGAAAAGTCGGGATGGGTAGATGCCGGTCATGCTAAAGGAGATGATGCCAGAAAGCTCATGGCTGCTATAAATTCAGGGGATGACACTAAGGAGTCTTATTTTACTATTAGATACACACAATATATGGGGTTAGGGTTGAAATACGGAACGTCTAAAATGACAAAATGGAGAGTGAGGAAAGGGTTGTCTTTACATGATAAGCAAAGAGTTGCACTGACTATTATGATGTATACAAGCCATTTATTTGAAGCTCATCAGGACTCCTTTCCTTTTAACTGGTACACGGATAGTGGATACAGTGGTGAAGATTTGGTTTCTAACTTACTTGGTTTTTATCAGGCTATAAATCAAATAGACTATTTACCTCGGCTTAACCCTGTCAGTAAAAGTGACGCATTAAAACGGTGGGATTACTATGGTCCTATAGGTAAATATAAAAATAAAATGTTCAAGCCTTTGTTATTCCCCGATCCTGAAAAATACCCTAATAACGCCAGGCCTTATTATTCGTCTTTACCAGAATTTCTGAACACGATATCCCCCATAACTGATATAGACAAAAGTCAAATATTAATACATATTAAAGATATGACTAGATATAACATAGGTGTAGAAAGAAATGTTGGCATTGAAATTGAATAATTTTATAAAGAGAACATTTATTATATTGGTTTGTTTGGGAGTAATTTCAATTATCCCTATTTTATTTGTGAATGTTAATTTTTCATATACGAAAAATGATTTCATTAAATATAACATGTTTACTTTTGATGAAATTAAAGTGATGCCATTTATTTCAAGTGATTATGTTATTTATTACGATTCACCAGATGGAACAAAACCAATGATTAACGAGATTGTATTTTTTAACGTCAACCCAAACCGTAAAATAGAAATAATAAATTACATTGAAAATACAGGTTTTCTAAGAAAAGAGGATAATGATTGGCATAAGGGTAATATTTTGATAAAGATAAAACAAAATGACACAGAACGTACCATTATGGTTTCAGTAGAGAAAAATTAATAGATATTACTTGGCGATTTAGCATAATAAGTGCAACATAATTACTCTGCGAGTAAATAAGTTCGTATTCAATTAAATCATTTATTTACGGATATTGTTATTCCTGTTTTTTATGAATGATTATTTAACTGTCTGATAAAAAATTCACTCCCCGATTGAAAACGTTATTAACGTTGGTTCCTTTTTAAAAATAGATTGTATGATTAACCGATTAACATTTTTATTTATCTTTTTTTACGGGGTATATAAACATTAATAAAGCAGATTATTTTTTCATTTTCACTTATGGATTTATGATAGGTAGGTTTTAAACTGTTATTAAAAACCATTTTTTAACTTATGATTTTAATTGGTATGAAGTTTTAACCATTGTTTTTACCACATTTAATGTCTGTTTTTTGTTAAGTTTAATCAACGCTAATCATACTCACTTTTTATCTTTATTGACGCTGTTTTACCAACAATCCTGAGTAGTTTTCACTTGATGGTATAAAATACCCTTTTATGTTTTTTCGGACAATATTCTTTTTTTCGTTGATTTATTTTTAACTTTATTTTAATGGTTATGGCAGGTTAGGTAAATGTAAAATAAGCAGAGGATAACATCGCTGATAAATACATTAAATATGATAGGGAATAAGCCCTTTTGGGCTACTCTGTACCTTTTCAAAATCTGGCATTAATAGACGTCTGTTCTTTACCCGTAGCTAACTTGCCGATCGACATCCATTTAAATGATGTTTAAATAAATCGGTAAACTAATTTAATAACGCCTTATTATATCAACAATAGTGAAAAGTCTGGCGAATTAATTAGCCATGATTAAACAGGTATTTAAGCGTTAATAAATAACGAAAATAGCTTGGAAAAATAACGATATGAATTTATTTTAGCGTTAAACCACATTTAAGATATAAAAAGAGGCATGGCTTAAATAAAACGGTAGAAAAGCAATGCTATTAAACGGGATAAGATAGTGTAAAACCAAGTTTAAACGGATGTATTTAATGGCCCTGTAAGTTATCCAGTTCATGTTCAGTTAAATGATTTTTTTACGGATTGCATTATTTCCATTGTTCATTAATGATTATTTAACTGGTTGATGAAAAAATTCACTCCTCCGATTAAAAGCGTCATTAAAGCCGGATTCTTTTTTTAAATATACTGTCTGATTAATCTATTATATATTTTTATTTATCCTTTTTTACGGGAATATATATTAATAAAGCCAATTATTTTTCTCATTTTTCACTGATAGATTTATGATAGGCTGGTTTTAAACTGTTATTAAAAGCCATTTTTTAACCTCTGGTTTTAATCGGTATAATAAGGTTTTAGCCGTTGTTTTTACTGCTTTTAACACTTGATTTTTATTAATTTTAATCATTATGGTATATTGTGTTTTACATTTAATCAACGTTAATCATACTTGCTTTATCTTTACTGACACTGTTTTACTGGTAATCCTGAGCAGTTTTTATAAGTTACCCTACTGTATTTTATCTTCATAAATCAACCCGTAAATAGCTTGGTGGTATAAAGATACCACTTTATGTTTTTTCGGATAATATTCTTTTTCTCTCTGATTTATTTTAAGTTTTCTGTTAATGGTTAATAGATTTTGAGTAAATTTAATTAACCTCAGCTCTGCTTAAGAACAGAGATTTCAGAAGCACGTAGATTCAGACTCGGTCTTATCGCTTGGAATGTAAATGTGCCGCTTCTATGCGTTTCGTGCATTGACTCACGCATTTTTATGCCGATAACGTATCAACAGTAAGTTTGTCGGACATTTATTCAAGCCCAGTCCGATAATTTTCATCACCGTTTCACGGTCGGTACTCATACTTCGGTGACTGTTCTGACAGTCACCGTAAGATCCTCTTTTAACATAAATCGTTAATACTGATTAAGAACTCTCAATACGAGTTAGTGGCGTATTTGCTCAAGTTCGTTCTGAGTCAACCCGGTAGTTTTCATTATCGTTTCACGGTCGATACCCATGTCGATCATCGCCCACGCGACTTTCAGAATCCCCCGTTTTTCGCCTTCCTGCAATCCTTCCTGACGCCCTTTCTGCTCCAGTTTCTGTGCTATTGTCATCAGTACCTCCTCATACTTCGGGGACTGTTCTGCCAGTCGCCGGATAAAACCCTCTGGATCGGCGGTATCTCCCACCTGTAATAAGTAGTTTAGCACGCTTTTTAGCTGTTCATCTGTATAGTAATCATACGTCAGCAGTATGACTAACTCTTGCAGCAGCTCCGCCATATCACGCTGCCGGATATGCTTTTGCACCATTTCCAGTAGCGCAACCCGTTTATGCGTCAGAATTTTATCATCCGGGATTACCGTCACATCTACCAGCGGGAATGCACCGGAATAGATTTCCTTCGCCATGGTCGGAGCATCAAAGCAATCGAGCCAACTGGTACTCCAGGGATACGGCTGTATTTTCCCGTGATAGAACAACACCGGAATGACCAGCGGCAATTTTTCATGTCCCTGCTCCAGATGCCGTTGCATTGCGGAAATACCGTATCGCATCAGCCGGAATGCCATCATCTTGTCCGGGGAACTTTGGTGTTCGATCACGCAATATACGTATCCGTCACCCTGCGCTGTTTTTAGCGAATACAGGATATCAGAATAATACGCGCGCAGATTATCCTCAATAAACGACCCTGATTCCAACCGCAGTGTATCCAGATCACAAACTGCCCGTAATGTCGCAGGCAAATGTATCTCCAAAAAGTCTCTGGCAGTATCAATATGACCTAAAAACTGTTTAAAAACAGCGTCATGTGGCGTTGGTGTATTTTTTCTCTTCATCGGTGAATGGTAGCATACTTTCTTTTATATTGAAGGAATATTAAGCAAAAAACCAAGCGGACTGAGATGTCTTGAATTTTCTTTGACAAAAACGTTGATCGTATCTCAGATACTTTAATTTCCTTCTTAAGCAAAGTTCAGGTTGATTAACGTATTTTAAAAAATCTGTACTTATAGTTATATATAAAAGCTTTAATATCTCTATTTTCGTGCTTTTAAATGGTTATGGCAGGTTAGGTAAATGTAGAATAAGTGGAGTGTGGAATCTCTGATAAATAGATTAAATCTGGCTACCTATATTGTTTAATAACGCGGTTTGCAGATTATCCGTAAAACTGCCGCCATTAATGGCAGGGCCTATTGTTGAACTCACGACGGAATTGTGGATAAAGGAGTACATCGGAGTTAGTTCACACCCGGTGTTGAAGCCTGTACCCATTCGGAGATTACTGGCAGAGTAAGTGCTGCCAGGCTTCGGCGATAAGGCTAGAGATATTAAATGGTGACGGAGTAAGGGACAGGAATCAAACCAACAAAAGCGACACGCATAGGAAAGCTTAATCCATGTAGTTTTTAAGAATTAGTGAGTATCAGGAAAATTGCAATCAATAGAGATAATAGCAACACCAGTAATTATACCGGTGTTGCCACATTATTTAGTGATTATTGATAATCACTGACAGGTGCGCAGGAACAATGCAGATTACGATCACCGTAAACATCATCAAGGCGTTTAACGGCAGGCCAATATTTATTGGCTTTGGTTTCTGCGGTTGGAAAAACGGCAATTTCACGGCTGTAATTATGGTTCCAGTCAGAAGCCAGTTCAGTTTGTACGTGAGGCGCATTGACCAATGGGTTATCTTCCAATGACCATTCACCTTGCGCAACTTTGTTAATTTCAGCACGGATTGACAGCATGGCATCGACAAAGCGATCAATTTCCACTTTGCTTTCTGATTCTGTTGGTTCCACCATCAGTGTGCCGGCAACCGGGAATGACATCGTGGGCGCATGGAAACCATAGTCAACCAAACGCTTGGCAATATCCATTTCACTGATACCAAACGCTTCTTTCAGTGGCCGAATATCCAGAATACATTCATGCGCTACATAGCCGTTATGGCCGGTATACAGCACGTCATAATCATTTTTCAGGCGAGCAGCGATATAGTTGGCATTCAAGATCGCCACCTGACTTGCCTGTTTCAGCCCTTGCGAACCCATCATACGGATATACATCCAGCTAATAGGCAGAATGGAGGCGCTGCCAAACGGCGCAGCAGAGACCGCTCTCTGTTCAGTAAGACCATCCATTTGAACCACTGAGTGCCCCGGCAAGAACGGCGCTAAATGCGCTTTTACGCCAATCGGCCCCATACCTGGACCGCCACCGCCATGTGGGATGCAAAATGTTTTGTGCAGGTTGAGGTGCGAAACATCAGCGCCGATAAAACCGGGCGCAGTGATTCCAACCTGTGCGTTCATATTCGCACCATCAAGGTAAACCTGACCACCATATTGATGAATGATGTCACACACCTGACGGATAGTTTCTTCATATACGCCGTGTGTTGATGGGTAGGTCACCATGATGCAGGAAAGCTCATCACCGGATTTTTCTGCTTTTTCGCGCAGGTCTGCCAGATCAATGTTGCCCTCTTTATCACAACTCACCACCACCACAGTCATACCCGCCATATGCGCCGAAGCCGGGTTGGTGCCATGAGCAGAACTGGGGATCAAGCAGATATGACGATCCTCTTCTCCACGGCTTTCGTGGTAACGACGAATAGCAAGCAGACCCGCATATTCGCCCTGTGCACCGGAGTTTGGCTGCATACAAACGGCATCATAACCGGTCAATTGAACCAGCCAGTGAGATAACTGGCTTATCATCTGCTGATAACCCTGCGCCTGCTCTGGCGGACAGAATGGATGCAGCTGATTAAATTCAGGCCAGGAGATCGGTAATATTTCTGCCGCAGCATTGAGTTTCATGGTGCAAGAACCCAATGGGATCATGGCCTGATTCAGTGCTAAATCTTTGCGTTCAAGGCGATGCATATAGCGCATCATATCTGTTTCGCTGTGATAGCGGTTGAAATTGGGATGCTGGAGGATGTCATCATTGCGCAACATTGATGCAGGAATGGATTGGCTTTCCGCTATCACATTCTCATCCAGTGCCTCAACATCCAGCTTGCTATCTGTACCTGTCAGTACAGAGAACAATTTGACCAAATCATCCCGGCTGTTGGTTTCACTCAATGTGATACCCACTGCGCCGTGAATATCGCTACGCAAGTTGATTTCCGCTTTGTCTGCCCGTGCCAGTACCGCAGCTTTATCGGCAACTTCAACGGTCAAGGTGTCAAACCAAGTTTTGTAGCGCAGAGTAAATCCGGCTTGCTGTAACCCAGCAGCCAGAATGTCAGTCAGACGATGAATGCGGCCGGCAATGCGTTTCAGTCCTTTCGAGCCATGATATACCGCATACATCCCCGCGATGTTTGCCAACAATACCTGCGAGGTACAGATGTTGGAGTTCGCTTTCTCACGGCGGATATGCTGCTCACGGGTCTGCATTGCCATGCGCAGCGCGGTATTACCCGCAGCATCACGGGAAACGCCGATAATACGTCCCGGCATAGAACGTTTGAATTCATCACGGCAGGCAAAAAATGCGGCATGGGGGCCGCCATAACCCATCGGTACACCAAAGCGTTGAGCAGAACCAAACACCACATCCGCCCCTTGTTTGCCCGGTGCAGTCAGCAACACCAGCGCCATCAAGTCAGCGGCAACGCTGATAATGATTTTGCGTTGTTTCAGTTGTGCGATCAGGTCGGTGTAATCATGAATTTCACCTTTTGTCCCCACCTGTTGCAACAACACACCAAATACACCTTCCAGTTCCAGGGCTTTTTCTGCTTTATCTACAATCACATCAAAACCAAAGGTTTCAGCGCGGGTACGGACAACATCCAATGTTTGAGGGTGTATATCATCAGCAACAAAGAAACGATCAGCGTTTTTCAGTTTGCTGGCACGTTTTGCCATTGCCATGGCTTCCGCCGCCGCAGTGGCTTCATCCAACAAAGATGCAGAGGCAAGATCCAAACCTGTCAGGTCGATCGTCACTTGCTGGAAATTCAGCAGTGATTCCAGACGCCCTTGAGAAACCTCTGGTTGATAAGGGGTATAAGCGGTATACCAGCCAGGGTTTTCCAATAAATTGCGCAAAATAACCGGCGGCAGGACAGAAGGCACATACCCCATACCAATATAGGATTGGTAACGCTTATTTTGGCTGGCAATGGCTTTCAGTTCAGCCAGTGCTTGCTGTTCAGTTGCACCACCGCCCACATCGGGTGGCGCTGGTAACGCGATATCGCGGGGAACAATTTTTTGTGTTAATTCATTGAGGGAACTTGCCCCCACTGTCGCCAGCATCTCTTTCTGCTGTTCGGTGGAAGAGCCAATATGACGGCGGATAAACTCGCCCTGGTTCTCGAGTTGGCTTAATGTTTGGGTCATTTGTTACTGATTCCTGAAGCTGGCCAGAAATGGCATACAAATAAAAACGCCCTGTTCACGATGTGAAACAGGGCGACAGTGGGCATATTATTCTTCTTCGTCCAGAAGTGCCTGATATCCTGCGGCATCCAGCAGATTCGCCAATTCACTCTCATCAGAGGCTTTAATACGGAACAGCCAACCTTCGTTATAAGGCTCGCTGTTAACCAATTCAGGAGCATCATTCAAGGCTTCATTAACAGCAATCACTTCACCACTCAGTGGCGCGTAAATATCAGAAGCGGCTTTTACCGATTCAACAACGGCACATTCATCACCAAAATTGATTTCATTATCGACTTCCGGCAAATCAACAAAAACCATATCACCTAATAGCTCCTGCGCATGCTCGGTAATACCTACAGTGTATTCACCATTGCCTTCTGCGCGAACCCACTCATGTGATTCAGCATATTTTAACTCTGTGGGTACATTACTCATCACTATTGTCTCCTTCAATCTTAGAACTTATCTCATTAGGCTATTTTGTTTTCCTGCCCAATTACGATTACTGAGATAGGGTACTATTTATTCATTAAGTTATTAGACTATACGAGAGGTTTACCCGCCCGTACAAAATTGGGTTTGACTACCTGAACCGGCATCTCACGATTGCGGATTTGTACAATTGCCTGTTCACCAATCCCTTGTGGTACACGGGCAAGGGCAATACTGAATCCTAATGTTGGGGAGAATGTACCGCTGGTAATAACACCAGTGTGTAAGGTGCCCGCTTCATCGGTAAAACTGACCGTCAAACCACCACGTAATACACCTTTTTCTCTCATCACCAAGCCAACCAACTGTTCAGTGCCATCTTCACGCTGTTTTTCCAGCGCTTCACGGCCTATAAACTGGCGATCTTCTGGTTTCCAGGCGATTGTCCAGCCCATATTGGCTGCCAGTGGAGAAAGGGTTTCATCCATTTCCTGTCCATAGAGGTTCATACCCGCTTCAAGTCGCAAAGTATCACGGGCACCTAACCCTGCGGGCTTAACGCCAACACTAAGCAATTTTTGCCAGAAATCGGCTGACTGCTCTTTTGGCATCGCCACTTCATAGCCCGCTTCGCCGGTATAACCCGTTGTTGCGATAAACAGATCACCAGCCTGAACACCAAAGAAGGGTTTCATTCCGGCAATAGCCTGTTTTTGTTGATCATTCAGCAGAGACTGTACTTTTGCCTGAGCTTCAGGCCCCTGAACAGCAATCAACGCCAGATCATCACGTACCTGAATATCAACCGGGTAATTGGCAGCATGTTCATTGATCCAGGCCAGATCTTTCTCTCGGGTCGCAGAATTGACCACCATCCGATAAAAATCATTGCTAAAGTAGTAAACAATCAGGTCATCAATGACACCACCAGAAGCATTAAGCATCCCGGTGTATAAGGCTTTACCCTTTTCTGTCAGTTTAGCAATGTCATTTGCCAGCAAATAACGCAGGAAATCACGGCAGCCAGTACCATGCAGATCCACAATCGTCATGTGGGAAACATCAAACATGCCAGCATCAGTGCGGACAGTGTGATGCTCATCCATTTGTGAACCGTAATGCAAAGGCATCATCCAGCCATGAAAATCTACCATGCGCGCACCGCAGGCCAGATGCTGGTCATACAATGGAGTGTGTTTTGCCATTATTTCCCTCTTTTCATTTCCTACATGAAAACATACCGCGTATTAACCGACAGCTACTGTGAATCATGAACAAAAAGCGGCTAAAAAACGCGACGCAAACGATGTCTTAACATAAAAGTTATCACTGAAAACAAAAATGAACCATAAGTAAAAATAGGGTCCAATTCAGTAACAACAAAAAAACATGCTATGAGTATGCAGAATTTTTAACTATTAAAATGAGCCATAATACTCAAAATGAACAATTAACTTTAGAAAACACACATTTTCCATTAAGAGCTCACTGAAATATGAATAAAATCACCTATCCATATTTCAGCGATACATGAGAAAAAATAATTGATAAGAAGAAGCTAAATTAGATTTTTTCAGCTGAAGAGGGCGGAGAAGAGAGCCAGCCCGGTAAGTCATTCAACCCCATTGCCTGACGAAGCAATGGCGGTTTAATTCCGGGTAAATTGTCTGCCAGCGATAACCCAACATCCCGCAAAAATTTTTTCACTGGATTATTGCCGTCGAACAACTGACGAAACCCTTGCATTCCAGCCAGCATGACAGCGGCACTATGTTTACGACGGCGTTCATAACGACGTAAATAAAAGTGTTGACCAATATCTTTCCCCTGACAATGCAGACGACGCAATTCACCTATAAGTTCAGCCACATCCATAAAGCCCAGATTCACGCCCTGCCCTGCCAATGGATGAATGGTATGAGCTGCGTCTCCCACTAAGGCCAGACGATGAGCGGCAAAGTTACGGGCATAACGACCAGTCAATGGAATTGTCTGGCGCTCGCTGATCAGTTCACACTGACCAAGACGCATATCAAAATCCACCGCCAGTTGCTGGTCGAACAGCGTGTTATCAAGCTGTTTGTACTGATCTGCAGCGTCACCCGGCAGTGACCAGACGATAGAACATAAATGTGGATCAGCAAGAGGCAGAAACGCCAGAATGCCATCACCATAAAAGACCTGACGGGCAACACTGCCATGAGGCTCTTCGGTCCGAATCGTCGCCACCAACGCATGATGTTCATAATCCCAGAATGTCAAGGGGATATCAGCATGTTGACGCAACCATGAATGAGCGCCATCAGCACCAACCACTAAACGGGCTGTTAACATGCGACCATCGGATAATGTCATGAAAGCTTCATTTTCTCCCCAGGCAATCTGTTGCAAAGCCGCTGGCGTCAACATGGTCACATCCGACAGGCTTTCTGCTTTTTTCCATAACATCTCACGAATAACCCGGTTTTCAATGATATGACCAAGATATTCCAGGCCATATTCAGCCGCACTGAACCGAATGCGACCAAAGCTATCCCGGTCCCAGACTTCTATTCCCTGATAAGGGCTGGCACGCATATCCAAAATCTGTTGCCACACGCCAAGATGCTGTAACAGGCGCTCACTGGCAGCATTAATTGCAGAAACCCGCAAAGCATACTCTTCTCCGGCAGAAACCGATTGAGCAGGCGGATAGCTTTCTACCACAGCCACCCGCAAACCACTGCCCTGTAAGCCACAGGCAAGCGCCAGACCTACCATACCGCCACCAGCGATAACCACATCAAATGATTGCATAATATAACGTCCTCTTATTTTGTCTGCTTTATCTGCGGTTATCTTTGGGCGACCCAGCCCAGAGTCTGCGGGCCAGTATATCCCGCACAGGAGAGAATTTTTCCATCGCCATCAAGCCAAGATTACGCCCAACTCTTAATGGAAAATAACGATTGGCAAATATCCGTATCAATCCATCAGTAATACCAATGGTATTTTCCCGATCTAAAATCCGTTGCTGCTGATAATTAGCCAAAACCGGGTAAGCACCAATATCCTGACCAGCCGCAAAAGCCTCAGAAACAATCTGAGCCAGTGTCATCACATCGCGCATACCAAGATTAAAACCCTGACCGGCAATCGGATGTAATGTTTGTGCAGCATTACCCACCAGCGCCAATCGGTGGCTGACTTGTTGATTTGCAGTGGATAGTGTGAGTGGATAACTGTGGCGCCAGCCGGTTTCCAACATTTTGCCCAATCGCCAGCCAAATGCCCGCTGTAACTGCCTCAGAAACTGCTCATTATTCCAGCCAGCTATTTCCTTTCGCCGATCCAAATGATGGCACCATACCAGTGAACTCCGCCCCCCAGACATTGGTAGCAGAGCCAGTGGGCCATATTCTGTGAAACGTTCAAATGCCCTGCCCTGTGGATGCTCTGACGTCAGCACATTAGTAATCACGGCAATCTGTTCATAAGGGTGCTGTTGCCGCTGAATATTGCAGGCTTGACCAATCGCGGAATGACTGCCATCTGCGGCGACCAGCAATTCACCTTGCAGTTGATCGCCACTGTCCAGGGTAACAGTCACTGATGACATCGTTCTTTCAACGGTCAGAACCTTGGATGGACAATACAGTGTCACACCGGGAGCATTTTTCAGTAAGCCGAACAAGCATTTACCTGCATCATACAGTTCGACAACATTGCCTAAAGCCGGAATGTGATATTCTTTTGCATAAAGGTTCACAAACCCTGCATGACCACGGTCACTAACATGAACGTGAGTTATTGGTATCACATAATCTTCCAGAGCAGACCAAACCCCTATCTGTTGTAAACGCTGACACGTACCGTAAGCCAGCGCTATCGCTCTGGCATCAAAGCCGGGGTGCTTCTGCTCCGGCTCTGCTGCTTCAATCAGGGAAACATGAATCCGCCCCTTGCTCAGGGAAGATATCGCCAGCGCAAGTGTCGCGCCAGTCATGCCCCCTCCAACGATAATCACGTTCATACCTTAACTTAACCCTGTTTTGCTTTCGCCATCAGAGCTTCAATCTCATCAGCTTCTTTAATCACACTGGCTGTCAGATTTTCGTTACCAGTTTCAGTGATCAAAATGTCATCTTCAATACGGATACCGATACCACGATATTCCAGCGCCACATCAGCATCCGGTGCAATATAAAGCCCGGGTTCAACCGTTAATACCATTCCCGGTTCCAGAATGCGATCACGCTCTACGCCATAGTGCCCAACATCATGCACATCCAAACCCAACCAATGACTGAGGCCATGCATAAAGAACTGGCGATAGGCTTTGGTTTCGATTAAATGTTCAACCTCACCGTGCATAATGCCCAGTTTCACCAACTCTTCCACCATAATCCGCACAACATGTTCTGTTACTTTGTTGATGCTGGTGCCCGGTTTATACAATTCCAATGAAACCTTCAGTGTTTTCAGTACGATATCGTAGATTTCACGCTGGGCACGGCTGAACTTGCCATTCACCGGGAAAGTACGGGTGATATCTCCGGCATAACCCAGATATTCACAACCTGCATCAATCAGCACCAGATCACCCTCTTTCATCCGGCTTTCATTCTCGGTGTAGTGCAGAATACAGCCATTTTCACCACTCCCTACAATCGTATTGTAAGAAGGATAACGTGCACCCTGATGCGTAAATTCGTGATGAATTTCAGCTTCCAGTTGATATTCAAACATGCCAGGGCGACAAGTCTTCATCGCACGCGTATGTGCCTGTGCGCTGATTTCACCTGCCCGGCGCATCATTTCAATTTCTGCCTTGGATTTGAACAACCGCATTTCGTGTACCCAAGGACGCCAGTCAGTTATCGTTAAAGGGGCTGAAAGATTACGGCGACCGCCTTTTCTCAGTGTATCCAGCGCCTGGAAGACTATTTCATCCGCATAGGCAAATTCACCCTGTGCGTGATAAACCACATCCAAACCATTTAACAGCTGATAAAGCTCTTCCTGGATATCATCAAAAGGCAAAGCCCGGTCAATGCCCAGTTTCTCTGGTGCCGCTTCTTGTCCAAGACGGCGGCCAAACCAAATTTCCGCCGTTAAGTCACGTGTTCGATTAAAAAGAATACTATGATTATGCGTATCATCACTTTTGATTAATATCAGCACAGCTTCCGGTTCATTGAATCCAGTCAAATAAAGGAAATCGCTGTACTGGCGATAGGGATATTCATTATCCGAATTTCGTGGTGCAGGCGGGGCAGAAAAAATAATCGCTGCGCTAGCCGGTGCCATTTTTGCCAGTAAAGCCTGACGGCGGGATAAATATTCTTGTTTGATCATACCCTCTCCTGCGACTTAGTTAATTATTTTGAGTTCAATAAACAGCAATTAATGCAATGTTGGCTTATCATTTTTTGCAATTGAAACCGCTTTAGGCTGAGCAAAAGCGATATAGCAAAGCTGCGCAGCAACCCGCACATACTCAAGAACTTCTTCCAATGCCTGAGCCAGCTCTTCTTGATCATCGCCTTCTTCATAGCCAAGCAGACCGATATTACGCAAATCACCCACAATCTCACTGACCTCTTTTTTATCTGTGAACTTTGGTTGCGCGACACCCAATCCCAATAAGAAATGGTTTACCCATCCAGACAGGGCATCTGCCCGTTCAAACACATTATCTTCCTCATCGGGCAACAATAAATGGAATGCAAAATGACTGTCATCCAATGATTCAAATGTAATTTCACGTAATTCACGCAATTGTTGAGCTAATGGATGGGAAAAAGCCAGTCCATCATTGGCTAAATCATGAACTAAAGCTTGCCAACTACTATCACGGTTACCACCGCACAGTAAGCCACTAATCAACCCATGCATCTCAGCCGCTGTCAGCGCCACTGACTGCTGATGCAATATTTTGTCAAAAGATTGATAATCTGGTAATGAATTCTGTATAGACATGTGTATTGGTCATCGTTGACGGTGTAAGTTCATGCTATGCTACCACCAAGGGGAGTCGCTATACCAGACAACAGCCATAGCTAATCGTGAGTTGTCTGTCGGTATCGCACTGTAATGATTGGCGTCTTGCTTTATCCTATCAGGAATGAGAGCCAGGACGCAGTAATAAGTCAGGAAGGGGTCATGTCTGCACAACCAGTAGATATCCAGATTTTTGGGCGGTCATTACGTGTCAATTGTCCATCAGAGCAAAAAGAAGCATTGCTGGCTGCCGCGGTGGAACTTGAACAACGTTTAGAAGATTTAAAAGAACGCACCAGAGTAACCAATACTGAACAACTGGTTTTTATTGTGGCACTGAATGTCTGTCATGAGCTGGCACAAGAAAAAGTGAAAACCCGTGACTATGCTTACAATATGGAACAAAAAATAAAGATGCTTCAACAGACTATAGAACAAGCATTAGTGGAGCAAGGTCGCATCACTGAGCGTACTATTGCATCAAATGAATGAATTCTATTGATAAATCATGCATTAGTGAGTGAATCATTCGATAATTAGTTGCTTTCTGTGTTTAGTTTTATACAATAGGTTACATAAAGTTGCTTAGTAAGCGTAAGCACTGAATAAATTTCTCTGAGATGTTCGTGAACGGGGAAAGTCCCCTGAGCCGATATTTCATACATGATAGAATGTAGTGCTCCGCAGCCGGTGTGCATGCTCGGTCCGTCCGAGAAGCCTTAAGGATGCGACGCTGCGTTCACCTTGAACCTAGGGTTCAAGGGTTACTACCTGTAACGGCATCTTGGAGAACCCTCAATTTTAATCATTGCTCGCATTAACAGGTCAGGTTCCATGCCATCAGCTCCCCTGTTATCACTCAGGCAAAACATCAGAAAGAAAATACGCCAGCAACGCCGTGAGCTAACCCCTGAGCAACAAGCCCTTTTTGCAAACCAAGCCGCAGAAAAAGTTGTCAACCACCCCAGAATTCACCAAGCCAATAAAATTGCACTATTTCTTTCATTTGATGGTGAACTTGATACCCGACCACTAATTAACCAACTCTGGCAACAAAACAAACAGATCTATTTACCTGTATTGCACCCTTTCAGTCGCCACCATCTGCTGTTTTTAAACTATCAACCAAATACGTTGCTTGTTAGAAATCGTTTCAATATAGAAGAGCCACCACTGGATGTTCAGCAGCTCTTACCCTTATCTGAGCTGGATATCATGATGATCCCGCTGGTTGCTTTCGACCGCACAGGACAGCGACTTGGAATGGGAGGTGGCTTTTACGATCGTACATTGAGCCAATGGCAACAAAAAAATTTCTATCCGATTGGCCTGGCTCATAACTGCCAATTAGTCGATACATTACCTTCAGCCGAGTGGGATATCCCATTACCAGAAATCATCACTCCCGAAAAAATCTGGCAATGGCAGTAAAAAATGGGCACCTTACATAATGCGCCCATTTACGGCGTAGCAAAATAATCAGTACAGCAGGCGAGAACGGATAGTACCCGGCAAAGCTTTCAGTTCCTGAAATACCATTTCAGCCTGAGCTGGGTTCTCAGTCACAATATCAATCACCACATATCCCATATCCCCGCTGGTACGCAAGTACTGAGCAGCGATATTAATATCCTGTGCAGCAAACACTTGGTTAATACTATTCAATATACCTGGACGATTTTCGTGAATATGTAAAAACCGATTGGTATCATCAGCATGAGCAGGAAGAGAAACTTCCGGGAAGTTGACTGCTGATAAGGTAGAACCATTATCAGAATACTTCGCTAACTTTCCTGCCACTTCATAACCAATGTTTTCCTGCGCTTCCTGTGTAGAACCACCGATATGCGGAGTCAACAACACATTATCAAATTTAAGCAAAGGCGACTCAAACGGATCATTATTGGTCGCGGGTTCAACCGGGAATACATCCACAGCCGCACCGGACAAGTGTTCACTTTCCAGTGCTTCACACAATGCCGGAATATCCACCACCGTTCCGCGTGAAGCATTAATTAGGATAGAACCCGGTTTCATCAATGCCAGTTCCTGCGTCCCCATCATATTCTTCGTTGATGGCGTTTCTGGTACGTGTAAACTGACCACATCACTCATATTCAGTAATTCTGATAAATGACGAATCTGATGAGCGTTACCTAATGGCAATTTGTTCTCAATATCGTAGAAGTAAACATCCATACCAATATTTTCAGCCAAAATACCCAGCTGAGTACCAATATGACCATAACCGATAATACCCAGTTTTTTACCGCGCACTTCATAACAGCCCTTAGCCTGTTTATCCCATACGCCACGATGCGCTTTAGCATTCGCTAAAGGAATACGGCGCAGTAGTAACAACAACTCACCAAGTACCATCTCAGCAACAGAGCGAGTATTAGAAAATGGCGCATTAAAGACGGGGATACCCCGTTTGGCAGCGGCTTTCAGATCAACCTGATTGGTACCGATACAGAAACACCCCACAGCAACCAATTTTTCTGCTGCCTGGAAAATATCTTCTGTCAATTGTGTGTGAGAACGGATGCCAACAAAATGGGCATCACGAATTGCCTCTTTTAACGCCTGAGAATCTAACGCCCCTTTATGATATTCAATATTGCTATAGCCTGCTCCCCGCAGGTTTTCCACCGTGCTCTGATGTACACCTTCTAATAGCAAAAATTTAATCTTGTCTTTTTCCAGAGATACCTTAACCATTTACCCTGCCTATTGTTACGTCAATTTTCATTACATTTAAGATTCATTCTCTCAACATAACAAAAAAAACAGACACAGCAATACAAACGATTGCTATTCCTACCAAATAAGTCTTAATAAAATAATTATTGTGCGGAATAAAATGATATGAAGAAGAATAAAGTCAGAATTTAGATTATCTAATAATCAGATAAGTGAGATATATCACTAAATTTTCACTTATTATTAAAAGTAAAAAATTTTTAAGGGCGAAAGGTTCCGCCCTCTGTGAGCAATATTATTTAGTGATGGTTTTCACACCATCTAATGTTCCCATCAATACAACATCCGCACCACGGTTAGCAAACAGACCGACAGTGACGACACCGGCAATACGATTAATTTTATTCTCTAACTCAACAGGATCGAGAATTGCTAAATTATGCACATCCAGGATCACATTACCGTTATCAGTCACAACATTCTGGCGATATTCTGGTAAACCGCCCAATTTAATCAATTCACGGGCAACATATGAACGAGCCATTGGGATCACTTCAACCGGTAAAGGGAATTTACCCAATACATCAACGTTCTTAGAAGAATCAACAATACAAATGAATTTCTTCGCTATTGCAGAAATAATTTTTTCGCGGGTCAATGCGGCACCACCGCCTTTAATCATCTGCATATTGCCATTGATTTCATCGGCGCCATCAACATAAATATCAAGGGAATCCACTTCATTACAGTCGAATACAGGAATTCCCAGGCTTTTTAGTTTTTCGGTAGAAGCCTCAGAGCTGGATACAGCCCCTTCAATCTGGTCTTTAATTGAGCCAAGAGCATCAATAAAATGCGAAGCCGTTGAACCCGTCCCCACACCGACAATCGTTCCGGGAGTAACAAATTCGAGCGCTGCCCAACCTACTGCTTTTTTCAGTTCATCCTGAGTCATATCAATTCACTGCCTATATCAGTTACAAGGAAAGCCTGTCAGCTAGTATAAGCATTGACAACAACAAAGAAACTGCAATTAAACGGCATGTGGTAGACCATGAGAATTAATATTGAGTGATTAAAGAACCTGCCATAAGGCGGGCTACAAAAAGACTGATATTTATGCAGCCGCTTTGCTGCGATGACGACCTTGCTTCTCCTGGCTCGGTGCCTGCGCTTTCTCTTCCAAAGCTGGACCTACTTTCATTAGGAAATCTAAGGATTCTCCAGCCTTTTTGTAGGTTTGAACAGTATCGAACATCGGTTCTTTTTGTGCTTTCATAGCAACACCTCTAAGGCAACTTTATGACTAAATTGATTCATCATGCAGGACAAATATGAAAAAACGGTTGCTCTGCCTGAACATTATAGTACGCATCCAGATACTAACTATCAAAGAGCTAAACTCTCGGACCTGCTCTTCACCTTTTCGATTAACGTTTTGATGTCACATGACATCACATATCCACAACGCTCCAGCTCAAAACCAAACGAACAATAGTAAGCTATTTTATCCTCAACTGGTTCATGGATCCTTACAATTTCACCATCAACCATATTCATGAAAATCAATGTCGTATACAGAGTATACAAAAGCATTTTTCTTCGCAATGGGTGATTTTCAGTATCCTTAACAAAGTTTTCTAACACATAAATGTTAAAACTCTTATCGTTCAGATCGTATGTAGATAAAGCGGCTCCAGCCGGAACAAACTCAACTTGGAGAGGTTCCCTTGATGTGACAAACTTTATACACAAGCTGAAGCAGTTATCACGATTGCTCACTTCTGTAATATAATATTCCCAGTTAAGATCACCATACGCTCTTGTCAGTATGTTTGCATCACTATCAGAGATAGGCCCAACAACCAAATCTATTCCTCTCTGGTCCATATACGACTGTAAAATATTATATGTCAACTGTGCAACATGCTTCAGTGAAAGCATATAAAGCAACCTCATTACATTATTATTAGATATTTAGAAAAACGAAACATGTATGCCATCCTTGGATCCAATCAAAAATTAATTACCAAGTTAACAAAACACCCTCACCCAGAGCTGCCTTCTGAGCATATCGCCTACTCAGCCACTTTAACAAACTTAACTTTCGGAAATGGAAGCACCTTCCCATAAGGCCACTAATCAACAACATCTATTCAAGCTGGAAATAAGGCCCGTACAGTATCAGCTGTCATTAATAAGACAGGATTTATGGCACCCCAGAAATTTGCCTCATCCACCGGAAAAATATGGCATAGTGCTATGCAGAACAATCAATGGAGAATCTTTCTGTAATGAAACGCCCTGATTACCGAACACTGCAAGCCTTGGATTCTGTGATCCGTGAGCGCGGTTTCGAACGCGCAGCCCAGAAACTCTGTATCACTCAATCCGCAGTTTCTCAACGTATCAAGCAGTTGGAAAATCTGTTCGGTCAGCCTCTGTTAGTGCGCACCATTCCCCCACGTCCTACCGAACAAGGGCAAAAGCTGCTGGCGCTACTGCATCAAGTAGAATTACTGGAAGAACAATGGCTAGGTGATGAATCTGGTACAGATACTCCACTACTGCTTTCACTGGCAGTTAATGCCGATAGCCTGGCTACCTGGCTGTTACCGGCACTGCACCCAGTGCTCGGTGATTTACCGATTCGGCTGAATATTCAGGTTGAAGATGAAACCCGTACTCAAGAACAATTAAGAAGAGGTGAAGTCGTTGGTGCAGTCAGTATTCAACCACAACCATTACCTGGTTGTCTGGTCGATAAACTAGGGGCATTGGATTACCTGTTTGTTGCGTCACCCGAATTTGCTACCCGATATTTTCCAAATGGGGTTACCCGCTCAGCACTACTGAAGGCACCTGCGGTAGCATTCGATCACTTGGATGATATGCATCAGGCATTTTTACAACAGAACTTCGATTTATCGCCGGGCAGTGTTCCATGCCATATCGTCAACTCATCTGAAGCTTTTGTCCAACTGGCAAAACAGGGTTCTACCTGTTGTATGATCCCTCATTTACAAATTGATCAGGAACTGAAAAAGGGCAAACTGCTCGACCTGACACCGGGTTTATGTCAGCGCCGAATGCTCTATTGGCATCGTTTCTCACCGGAAAGCAGAACCATGAAAAAAGTGACTGACGCCCTGTTGAAAATTGGGCGTCAGATGTTAAGACAAGATGACACGGATTAAGGTTTTAACTCAAACACAACATCAACCTGATCGCTAAAGCTGATGGTGTCCTGTTGGTAAGTTTCTCCCACGCCAGTAGCAGCACCTCCCGCCAGCACGACATCATTATTGCGATATTTCATATAGGAAATATCTGGCGCTCGATAATTGATGCTGTATATCGGGCCCAATTTACTGTTAAAGCCTTTCGCTAACACATCAGCCTGCTCAATCGCATTCTGAATGGCTTTCTGTCGGGCTTCATCACGATATTTTTGTGGATCGTCCACACCAAACTGAACGGATGAGATCTCATTCAAACCCGCTTTTAATGCGCCATCAAGCAAAATATTAAGATGATCCAACTTACGAACCTTCACTTCCACCGAACGGATTGCACGATAACCTTTTAGCACAGACTTATCGGATTCTCTGTCATACTCATAGTCAGGTTGAGTACGCAGATTCGCCGCATTAATATCTTTCTTTTCAATACCATTCTCTTTTAGAAAATCAAAATACTTAGCAACAAGCTCATCAACCTGTTTTTTAGCACCAGAAGCATCTTTGGCAGAAATATCGACGTTAATCATCAATGTTGCCATATCCGGTTCTGCTTTAATTACCGCATTACCAGAAGTCACAATATGAGGGACCACGGGTAAATCAGCTGCCTGCGCAGAGAGAGGTACGCCTCCTGCACTTAACATTGCAGCCAACCCTAATGATTTTAATTTCACCACAACCTCCGTAGAAAATCTGTCAAAAAAAGAGTTTATCCCCGGAAAAACCGAAACATGCATGGGATAAATAAAACACTAACACACACACTGTATGCAAAAAAGTGTCCAGGTTAACCAGAAATTATCAATCCCTGTTTAGCAAGTTGCCAAGCTATATACCACATGACAATACAGATAAATCCATTAATAATTCGTTGAGAACGTGGCTTACTCAGTACCGGGGAAAACCAAGCAGCGAGGAATGCCAGAGCAAAAAACCAGCTAATGGAAGCGCTTGCAGCACCAAAAGTAAACCAAGGCCTGAGTTCTGAAGATAATTGACTACCAATACTTCCCAGTATAACCAGAGTATCCAGATAGACATGTGGATTTAACCAAGTGACAGCAAAGATAATCGCAATTACTCTCCAGCGACTGCTCACCATATTACCAGTCTGTGTGAGTGCTGCATTCGCAAGCAGAGCCACACGAAAAGCTCTCCAGCCATACCACAATAAAAAAGCAACCCCTCCCCAAGTGACAAATTGCAGTAGTAAAGTTGACTGACCAAGCAATGCACTCCCTCCAAATACGCCGGCACCAATCAGAAAACCATCGCTGATAGCACACAAAGTGGCACTCATCATATGGAATTGTCTTCGGCTCCCTTGCTGCATAACAAAGGCATTTTGTGGACCAAGAGGCAAAATCATTGCAGCACTGAGAAAAAAACCCTGCAAAAATGTCGATAACATAAAAAAACTCCTCAATAATTATTCACTTTGCTCTTCCAATGTTCAGAATATTAAAAAGAATAGCTCATTATAGGAAACAAATAGTTCTAATAGATCATAAGTAATTTTAATCACTCATTAAAAGCCAGATTTTTGCAGTAAAAATATTTGATTAATTAAAAAAATCAGGTAAATACACATTCAAACATGAATAAACCCGTCAATTATATAAAAATCAAAAGAAAAAGATTATTTTTTAAAATTTATTGGTTTCACGCTGTTAGCAATCATAATTATTATCGCTCTTGCTATTTGAGATCTCCTCACATAAAGTATTTCAAGTCTGAATTCAGATATCAATACCTCTCTATTCATCAAATCACTCAACTATTTATTCCATAAAATCAAATAACAATAAAAAAAACTATAAAAGACGCATGGATTATTGGCATTTATTAAAAACATTAACTACCCTTTAATTACTGACTATCAAGCGCCAATAGAAAATGGGGTTTATATATGAACATATCCATAAAAAATCACGATGCTAAATTACCCCCTCAAGGGGAAAATAACATAAAACAATGTAAAAACAGAGATAATGATAGAGAGATTAATAATAACAGAGATAAATCAGAATACGAAAACTATCCTGAACTTTCTCAATGGACTTATAGATTCTAAATAATAATAATGTAATTTAAACAATGGCATTGGTAGTCAGTACTTATACTCAAGACTAATCTAATTAGCGCTATTTTATTTCTCATTTTCAATTCTCAATACTAATGTATTGTATATATTAATAGCTTCACACAGTCTGAGGAAAAACCATCTACAACAATAATACTTAAAAGAGGCTAAGATGAACGAAAAAATAGAAGTAAGAAACATAGATGTAAATAGCGATATGAGTGCTAATTACACTAAAAAAAGATCTAAAATCCCTTATGAGCTATATGCATATGAAGATATAAAGAAAATTCCAATCCAAGATATCCTTTCTGATGAGGAAATAGAAATTTATGAAAATGAAATGCGGAAAAAAATAGAAGTAAAGCCGTTAGGATCTAATAAACTTGTTGTTGTTACCAAAGCGACCAGATTATGCAATTTAAGGTGCTCCTACTGCCATTCATGGGCTGAAGGGAAAAATAACACAATGAGTTTTAGTAGCTTAGTTGCCATAACTAAAAGGCTCCTTGATATTCCTGATTTAATTAGAGTGGAATTTGTATGGCATGGTGGTGAAGTTACAAGATTAAGACCAGAATTTTTCATAAAATTCATTTGGTTGCAACAACATATTAAGAGAGACAACCAATTTATCACTAATGCGATACAAACAAATGCTGTAAATATAAGTGAAAAATGGATCTCATTGATAAAAAGATTGAAGATTAGTGTTGGAATAAGCCTTGATGGTCATCCCGAGATTAATGATAGCAGAAGAGTTGATCTAAAAGGTGTCGGTACTTCTAAAAGAATAGAGAAAACAATACAAACATTCAGAGATAACAACATTAAATATGGGGGGCTAGTTGTTGTTGATCGACTTATACTTGAATCAAATAAAAAAGAACTATTAGACTATTTCGCAAGAATAAACCTCAATGATCTCGTTTTCCTAGATATAGTTCCAGATAACAGGTTACTTCCTGGAGAATATCCAGGTGACAGTTATATCAATTACTTCGAATACATGGACTTCCTCTCAGAACTATTCCTGATCTGGTGGAAGGAATATAAAGACACAATTAACATTCCTTTGTTTAACTCATTCGTTGGTGTTTTAAAAGGTGCTAACAATGTTCTGATGTCATGTTATTGGTCAGAAAAATGCCATCAAGAAGTTGTTACAATTGAGCCAAATGCAACTGTATCTGCATGTGACAAATACGTCGGGAGTGAAAATTTTTACTATGGATCATTGCTGGATAGTGATTTAAAAACATTACTAGATAATTCTTTACATTATGAAAAATCAGAAAAAGAAGAAATTGATAATAATAACAACATGGAAAAATGCCAATGGTTTCATCTATGTCACGGTGGGTGCCCACAAACAAGAATAACTAACAGGAAGCACAATAAAATGTATTCAGATACATTAGCATGTTGCGGAACTGACAAGCTACTTAATACAATCTCAGGGGCTTTATGATGGAAAATCATAATAAAAATACTAACTTTAATGAAAACGAAATGAATAAATTCACTTTTGTAGAATCAAAATTAAGCAATGAAGAAGTCATTGATATACATGATATAATGACGAACTCAGGAGAGGTAAGACCTATTGGATACTTTAAGTTATGCCAACATGAAATTAAAGAATCAAAGAGAATAGTGCTAATATGTCGTCATAATACAGAGTTTGTAGGAATGGCACACATTCTCTTGATATCTGAGCGTACATCATTTAATGACATGGGAATAATTGAACTCCATGACCTCTGGATTAACCCAAAGTGGAGGAGAAATGGCATAGCACTTCACTTCTCTCGCAAGTTAGAGGAAATTTGTCATCAGCGACTTAACGTAAAAAAGGTTGGCTTGGCTATACAACTCTATAAAAATAATGAGTATATTTTACGACTCTATATAAAAGTTGGGTATAAACCCATCGATTTGCAATTAGATGGTACTAATACTGTATTATGGATGACAAAAGAAATTGAGCTTTGTTGAATGACTGATACCGGACGATTAGAGTCTATCCCAATGGCTCACATTTTGAAGTAACTCAATCCGGTTAGAGCAATCGCAAAACTAATAAATCGCCAACCGGACTGGGTTATACCAATAATAACGCCAACATCGACACCTCAACATATGCGAAGAGGATCGTAATAATAATCAGACTCTAATCGTTCATCCTATTCTGCGCCACAACCTGATTTTGATGTAAATAAACATCCATTTGCGGGTAAGGAATACCGATATTGTGTTTATCCAATGTACGTTTAAAGTTTTCCATCAAATCCCAATAAACGTCCCAAGCATCACCATTGGTCGTCCATACACGCACAACAAAATTCAACGAAGAAGGTGCCATTTCATGCAAACGGATTGTCACGCCGCTATCATGCTGAATACGACTGTCTGCCGCAATAACATCACCCAACACTTTTTTGACTTCATCAATATCCGCATTATAGGCAACACCGACCATTATTTGCGTCCGACGATTCGGTTCACGACTGGTATTAATCACATTATCTGCAATAATTTTCCCATTCGGGATAACAATAATTTTGTCATCGGCTGTACGCAATGTTGTAGAGAAAATCTGCACCTGAACCACAGTACCTTCAACTGCGCCCAAAATAACATATTCACCGGCACGGATTGGCCGGAACGCCACCAACAACACGCCTGCGGCAAAGTTGGATAAAGAACCCTGTAAAGCCAAACCAACGGCTAAACCCGCAGCACCGATAACCGCAATCACCGAAGCTGTCTGAACCCCTAATTTGCCCAAAACAGCAATAACCGTGAACGCCATTACCGAATAACGGACAATCGCAGCCAGAAAATCTGACACAGTTATATCAATGCCACGCAACGACATAACTCTTTTCACACCTTTGCTGATTAATTTTGCCGCCATCAATCCCAATACAAGGATCAGAACAGCAGCAACCATATTGACCAGATACTGAATGATTAAGTCCTGATGATTAATAAACCAGCTTGTAGCCTCATTAATACCACCAGACAGACTGATATCTTCCATTAAAACCACCTTGATTATTTAGCTATTCAACTATAATTAACAAAATTACCTAATTGCTATTCTTCATAGCAGGTATCGATAGCAAGAAAAAAACCTATCGCGCCAGAAAATTATTCTGGTTTATATACAAATGATTACCAGTCGTTTTTTCGCAAAATAAAATCCCGATAATCGGACAACATATCAATAAAATCCTTGGTACCACAAAAAGCCAGACTCTCATTATCGTAATAACTCATGCCCTCTTCCATCTCATCAGTTTCAAACTCAAGCTGATTAGCACGAACCATAACTTCTTCGTCATCCATTAGCAGCGTATATTCATGACCCACAAGTTGCCATTGGCGTTCACTGCCCTTGATTTCAGCCAGCGCTGTGGTGATCTTATCCAGCACAGTCAAGTCACCTTTAACCTCTTCATTCAGCCACTGACCAATAGCTTCGTGATCCATTGAGAATCGGCTAGTCACCTGTCCAGTGACACCCAGCAAAAATTCGTAGTCCATCATTACCTCCGGTGCGTTCTCTTCATTAATAATATCTCAGGGAAACAAAAACAGCAAAATCGAACGTTTTGCCTCTGATTGATGAGATACATTCAAGAATATTGCAATACAGCTATTTATTTTCTATCTTGTCTGGAGAAAAAAACACTTTCAGGAACCATGTATGATACGGCATATCCTTTTGTTAAAATTCACATCCGATATAAAAGAACAACAATTAGCGGCGATAAAAGAGGCCTTTATTTCCATACAGCATCAAATCAAAGGTATTTTTTCTGTTGAGTGGGGAAATAATATCAGTAGTGAAAACAAGAACAAAGGTTTTACACACGCGGTCACAATGACATTTTATGATCATAAAACTCTTTCAAACTATCTGTCTCATCCAGCGCATGACAAACTAAAAGAGCTCATTATGGATTCTATCGAGGATATCGTAGTCTTTGATTATGAAGTAGCCTAGATAATCTTAAGGAAAGTATTTACATCGCCAGAAAATAACGATTTACTAATCAGTGATCGACGTAACAAATATTGCTTAATGCGATTAACCCTGTTAAATGTTTTAATATAATCTCATGTTTTTGTTATTGGATTAATCCTGTCATTTTATCAAATTGTTAATCGACTTAAAGTTCGTTTTTCCTAATGTTTTCTCTTCCAATATCGGTATAACATCGAATTTTTTACCTGCTTTAAAAAACCCTTAATCACTTATTTTTACCTTTAATGATTAAAGTTTTTACCTGTTTTTTCATGATACGCTTACCATTTTTTCCAGATTTTAAAACCATGCTGACAGATAAAAAACGGCTTTTTTTAACAACTGTCTTTGAAATGGGAGGTTTTTACCTCCCATGTTTTACGAGTAATTGCAATATACCAGAATTACACCGCAGTTTGGAATATCACATCATCCGCTTTTTCAGTGTATTGATTCAATTGGTCAAAGTTGAGATAACGGTAAGTATCTTCTGCTGTCTCATCAACTTTATCCATAAATTGCTGATATTCTTCTGGCGTAGGCAGACGTCCCAACAGAGAAGCCACCGCAGCCAGTTCAGCCGATGCCAGATAGACGTTCGCTCCCGTTCCTAAACGGTTCGGGAAGTTACGGGTTGAAGTAGAAACCACCGTTACACCGTCAGCAACACGTGCCTGATTACCCATACACAAGGAACAACCCGGTATTTCAATCCGTGCCCCACTCTTACCAAAGATGCTGTAATAACCCTCTTCAGTGAGTTGAGCCGCATCCATCTTGGTTGGTGGAGCAACCCACAAGCGAGTTGGCAATTGGCCTTTATGCTGATCCAATAATTTACCGGCAGCACGGAAGTGACCAATGTTAGTCATGCAAGAACCGATAAAGACTTCATCAATTTTGCTGTTAGCCACATCAGACAGTAAACGCGCATCATCTGGATCATTCGGTGCACACAAAATTGGCTCTTTGATTTCAGCTAGATCGATTTCGATAACCGCAGCGTATTCCGCATCAGCATCGGCTTCCAGCAATTGAGGATCTTTCAGCCAGCTTTCCATGCCCGTTACACGACGTTCCAGTGTACGGCGGTCACCATAACCTTCAGCAATCATCCATTTCAGCAATACAATATTAGATTGCAGATATTCGATAATCGGCGCTTTATCCAGTTTAATCGTACAACCTGCCGCAGAGCGTTCTGCCGAAGCATCCGCAAGCTCAAATGCCTGCTCAACTTTCAGATCTGGCAAACCTTCGATTTCAAGAATACGGCCAGAGAAGATGTTTTTCTTACCTTTCTTCTCAACGGTCAGAAGACCTTGCTGAATCGCATAGTAAGGAATTGCATGTACCAAATCACGTAAAGTGATACCGGGCTGCATTTGTCCTTTAAAACGAACCAGCACAGATTCAGGCATGTCCAAAGGCATTACACCCGTCGCAGCCGCAAACGCCACCAAACCAGAACCTGCCGGGAAGGAAATACCTATCGGGAAACGGGTATGAGAATCACCACCCGTACCTACGGTATCAGGCAACAACATACGGTTTAGCCATGAGTGAATGATGCCGTCACCCGGACGCAGGGAAACACCACCACGGTTCATGATGAAATCCGGCAGAGTATGGTGAGTAGTGACGTCAACCGGCTTAGGATAAGCAGCCGTATGGCAGAATGACTGCATCACCAAATCCGCAGAGAAGCCCAAGCATGCCAGGTCTTTCAGCTCATCACGGGTCATTGGACCGGTAGTATCCTGAGAACCAACGGAGGTCATTTTAGGTTCACAATATTCACTCGGACGAATACCCACAGTGCCACATGCCCGGCCAACCATTTTCTGAGCTAAGGAGAAACCACGGTTACTTTTCTCAACCGCTTTCGCCTGACGGAATACATCACTTTGCGGTAAGCCAAGTGACTCACGAGCCTTACTGGTTAAACCACGACCAATAATCAGTGGAATACGACCACCCGCGCGAACTTCATCCAGCAACACATCGGTTTTCAGTTCAAATTCAGCCAATAATTCATTGGTTTGGTGATTGCGTACTTCGCCTTTATAGGGATAGATATCAATCACATCACCCATATTCAGCTTATTAACATCTATTTCAATGGGCAATGCACCAGCATCTTCCATGGTATTGAAGAAGATTGGCGCAATTTTACCGCCCAAAACAACGCCACCACCGCGCTTGTTTGGCACAAATGGGATATCTTCGCCCATAAACCACAGCACTGAGTTAGTGGCTGACTTACGGGAAGAACCGGTACCAACCACATCGCCTACATAAGCCAACGGGTGGCCTTTCTTATTCAGTTCTTCAATCTGTTTGATTGGGCCAACGATGCCAGCTTGATCAGGTTCTATACCTTCACGGGCATTTTTCAGCATAGCCAGAGCATGCAATGGAATATCAGGACGTGACCATGCATCCTGCGCAGGAGATAAGTCATCCGTATTTGTTTCACCAGTCACTTTAAATACAGTTACTGTGATTTTTTCTGCCAGTTCAGGACGTCCCAGATACCACTGCGCATCCGCCCAAGAGTGCATAATTTGTTTGGCTTGTGGATTACCGGCTTTCGCTTTTTCTTCTACATCATAGAAGTTGTCAAACATCAACAAAGTATGAGAGAGCGCTTTAGCTGCAATGGGAGCCAGTTTTTCATTATCCAGAGCATCAATCAGGGGATGAATGTTATAACCACCCTGCATAGTTCCAAGCAGTTCAACCGCTTTTTCTGGCGTGATGAGCGGTGAAGTGGTTTCACCTTTTACAATGGCGGCAAGAAAACCGGCTTTTACATATGCCGCTTCATCAACACCAGGGGGAACACGGTTAATCAGTAGATCTAACAGGAAATCTTCTTCACCTTTTGGTGGGCTCTTCAGTAACTCAACCAGCGCCGCCGCTTGCGTCGCGTCCAATGGCTTAGGGACGACACCTTGGGCTGCACGCTCGGCTACGTGCTTGCGGTATTCTTCTAGCACGACTTTCTCCTCGCTCTCATTGTCATTTATCTACCCGGCTGTCTGCACCCGCCTTAGAACCTGTATCATCAGGCTATTGTGTTTTCGCAACAATAACGCAACGCCCACTGGGACAGGCTGTTAGTTATGGTTCCGGGTGCCAGGTCAGAGGATTGCCGGCATAACCTAATCAGTTCAAGTTATGCCGAGCTTCGGGCACCCAGCATACCAAAATTTGAATACGATGTTAATTCGTTCACATAAAAGTAACATTAACTGATAGTAATATTCTGAATTAGCAGTAGATAACGCTATTAAAGCAGATTATTCCGCTAATTTTTGCCAGTAGCACCCACAAAAACCACACTTTTTATGCCCTATTTTTTTGAACAGGTCATACCAGGAATAAAAAAACGGCTTCCATAAATGAAAGCCGCTTAGTTGATTACATCAGGCAATTTAAGAAATTATTTCTTTTTCTTTGCCTTAGCATTTGGCAAGTCAGTAATACTGCCTTCAAAGATTTCAGCCGCCAGACCGACAGATTCATGCAACGTTGGGTGAGCATGGATAGTCAACGCGATATCTTCTGCATCACAACCCATTTCAATTGCCAGACCGATTTCACCCAGCAGTTCACCACCGTTAGTACCTACAATGGCACCACCGATAATACGGTTACTTTCTTTATCGAAAATCAGTTTGGTCATACCGTCAGCACAATCAGAAGCGATCGCACGGCCAGAAGCAGCCCATGGGAAGGTCGCTGTTTCATAGCTGATACCTTGCTCTTTCGCTTCTTTTTCAGTCAGGCCAACCCATGCAACTTCTGGTTCAGTGTAAGCAATGGATGGGATAACTTTTGGATCGAAGTAGTGTTTCTTACCAGAAATAACTTCAGCCGCAACGTGGCCTTCGTGAACACCTTTATGCGCCAGCATTGGCTGACCAACGATGTCACCGATAGCAAAAATGTGCGGTACATTGGTACGCATTTGCTTATCAACCTGGATAAAGCCACGGTCATCAACTTCAACACCCGCTTTACCCGCATCCATCATCTTACCGTTAGGTACACGACCGATAGCAACCAGAACCGCGTCATAACGCTGTGGTTCTGCCGGTGCGTTTTTACCTTCCATCGTGACGTAGATACCCTCTTCTTTGGCTTCTACTACAGTCACTTTCGTTTCCAGCATCAGGTTGAATTGTTTGCTGATACGCTTGGTGAATACTTTCACCACATCTTTGTCAGCCGCAGGAATAATCTGATCCAACATTTCAACGACATCAATCTGAGAACCCAGAGCGTGGTAAACAGTTCCCATTTCCAGACCGATGATACCGCCGCCCATCACCAACAAACGCCCAGGAACCGTTGTCAGCGCCAGTGCATCGGTAGAATCCCATACGCGAGGGTCATCATGAGGGATGAATGGTAATTGGATAGGACGGGAACCTGCGGCAATAATGGCATTATCAAAATTAATCGTTGTTGCGCCACCTTCACCTTCAACAACCAGCGTGTTAGCACCGGTAAATTTACCAACACCATTAACAACTTTAACTTTGCGGCCTTTAGCCATACCAGCCAGACCACCGGTCAGCTGATTGATAACTTTTTCTTTCCAGACACGGACTTTTTCGATATCGGTTTTTGGCTCACCAAAAACGATACCGTGATTTGCCAGAGCTTTAGCTTCTTCAATAACTTTTGCTACATGAAGCAATGCCTTAGAAGGGATACAACCCACGTTAAGACAAACACCACCTAAGGTAGAGTAACGTTCCACCAGGACGGTTTCCAAACCTAAATCCGCGCAACGAAAAGCAGCAGAATACCCTGCTGGACCTGCCCCAAGCACCACAACCTGGGTTTTAATTTCAGTACTCATCATGACCTCTTAATTGTTTGTCCGGCGGGTCAGACGCCAAAAAACGATATATTCCACCGGGACCTACACACCGCGAGCAGTTTACAGAATTGTTAATAACCTGAAAAGCGCGTTAACGTGACAGAACTCGCAACAAACCAACCAGATGCAAGCGGTTTCCCTGCCACAACAATAACAATCAGGCCGGCACATGGCCGGCCTTTGAGATTACATCACCAGACGACGGATATCGCTCATTGCATGATTAATAAATGTAATGAAACGTGCACCATCAGCACCATCGATCACTCGGTGATCGAAGGAGAGTGACATAGGCAACATCAGGCGTGGTACAAACTCTTTACCATTCCAGACCGGCTTCATGGATGAACGGGATACGCCAAGGATAGCCACTTCCGGTGCGTTAACGATTGGCGTAAATGCTGTGCCACCGATACCACCCAGGCTTGAAATAGTAAAGCATCCACCCTGCATATCAGATGCAGTCAGTTTACCTGCGCGGGCTTTCTTAGACATCTCTGTCAGCTCGCGGGATAAGTCAATGATGCCTTTCTTATTGACGTCACGGAACACCGGAACCACCAAACCATTAGGTGTGTCAACTGCCACACCAATGTTGATGTATTTTTTCAGCGTCAGTTTCTGACCATCTGCCGAGATAGAGCTGTTAAAACGCGGCATCTCTTCCAGCGCTTTTGCTACCGCTTTCATGATGAACACCAGTGGGGTAATCTTCACGCCAAGCTGTTTCTTCTCAGCTTCCTGATTCTGCTGTTTACGGAAGTTTTCAACCTCAGTGATGTCTGTTTCGTCGAACTGTGTAACATGTGGGATCATCATCCAGTTACGGCTCAGGTTAGCACCCGAAATTTTCTGGATACGACCCAGTTCAACTTCTTCAATTTCACCAAATTTGCTGAAATCAACTTTCGGCCAAGGCAACATACCCGGCAGACCGCCACCGGCTGATGCAGGCGCAGATTCAGCACGTTTAATCGCGTCTTTCACGTAAGACTGAACGTCTTCACGCAGAATACGGTTTTTACGACCTGAACCTTTCACTTTAGCCAAGTTAACGCCGAATTCACGCGCCAGACGACGGATCACCGGCGTTGCGTGAACATAAGCACTATTTTCAATGAAATCGTTTTTATCTTCTTCTGCAAAGCTGCTTCTGCTCTCCAGAACAGGAATAGCTTTCTCAGGTTCAGCCACTGGAGCCGGAGCAGAAGCCACAGGTGCAGGTGCTGCACCCACCACTTCGAATACCATGATCATAGAACCGGTATTCACTTTATCACCGGCCTTGATTTTAATCTCTTTAACCGTACCGGCGAACGGTGCCGGTACTTCCATAGAGGCTTTATCGCCTTCTACGGTGATCAGTGACTGCTCTGCTGTAACCGTATCGCCTTCTTTGACCATCACTTCGGTCACTTCAACTTCATCACCGCCGATATCGGGTACATGAACATCTCTGGCCGCAGAAACCACAGGTTCTGGTTCTGCCATACGAGAGGATAATGGTATCGCCACTGATTCTTCAGCAGGTGCAGCGTCTACAGCGCCCTCTGCGGAAGCAAAAATCATAATCAGCTTGCCGGTTTCAACTTTATCGCCAACCGCAACGATGATTTCTTTAACAACACCCGCCTGAGGGGATGGAACTTCCATCGAAGCCTTATCACCTTCTACCGTGATCAGCGATTGTTCAGCTTCCACTGTATCGCCAACTTTCACCATGATTTCGGTGACTTCAACTTCATCTGCACCGATATCCGGTACGTTGATTTTGATAGTCATTGATCTTTACCTCTTATGCCAAACGCGGGTTAACTTTTTCTGGATTAATGTTGTATTTCTTGATTGCTTCTTCCACAACATTCACATCAATTTCACCACGTTTAGCCAGCTCACCCAGTGCAGCAATTACTACGTAGGAAGCATCAACTTCAAAATGATGACGCAGGTTTTCACGGCTATCGGAACGACCGAAACCGTCAGTACCCAATACGCGGAATTCGCTTGCAGGGATGAAGTTACGAATTTGTTCTGCAAACAGTTTCATGTAGTCAGTAGAAGCCACTGCCGGTGCTTCATTCATGATCTGAGCAACATAAGGTACGCGTGGCGTTTCTGTTGGGTGCAACATATTCCAACGTTCACAATCCTGACCATCACGCGCCAGTTCAGTGAATGAAGTGACGCTGTACACATCAGAACCCACACCATAATCGTTAGCCAGAATCTGCGCGGCTTCACGAACATGACGCAGGATAGAACCAGAACCTAACAACTGAACTTTACCTTTGCTACCTTCCAGGCTTTCCAGTTTGTAGATACCTTTACGGATACCTTCTTCTGCACCTTGTGGCATCGCTGGCATGTGGTAGTTTTCGTTCAGCGTGGTGATGTAGTAGTAAATGTTCTCTTGTTTCTCACCATACATACGCTCCAAACCGTCATGCATAATCACAGCCACTTCATAAGCAAACGCCGGATCGTAAGAGATGCAGTTAGGAATAGTCAGAGATTGAATGTGACTATGACCATCTTCGTGTTGCAGACCTTCACCATTCAGGGTCGTACGACCTGAAGTACCGCCGATCAGGAAGCCACGAGCCTGTTGGTCACCGGCTGCCCAGCACAGGTCGCCAATACGCTGGAACCCGAACATAGAGTAGTAGATGTAGAACGGAATCATTGGCAGGTTGTTGGTGCTGTAAGAAGTCGCCGCTGCCAGCCATGATGAACCTGCACCCAGTTCATTAATACCTTCTTGCAGGATCTGGCCTTTCGCGTCTTCTTTATAGTAAGCCACCTGCTCACGGTCCTGCGGAGTATACTGCTGACCATTAGCGCTGTAGATACCAATCTGACGGAACAGACCTTCCATACCGAAGGTACGCGCTTCGTCGGCAATGATTGGAACCAGACGATCTTTGATTGACTTGTTCTTTAACATCACATTCAGTGCACGAACAAAAGCGATAGTGGTAGAAATCTCTTTGTTTTGTTCTTCCAGCAATGCACCAAAATCTTCCAACGTTGGTAGTTCCAGCTTCTCTTCAAAATGAGTACGACGGCTTGGCAAATAACCACCAAGCGCTGCACGACGTTCATGCAGGTATTTATACTCTTCAGAGTCTTTATCGAAAGTCACATATGGCAAGTTTTCGATTTGCTCATCAGCAACAGGGACATTGAAACGATCACGGAAATGGCGAACGCCTTCCATATTCATCTTCTTAACCTGATGAGCAATGTTTTTGCCTTCAGCCGTATCACCCATACCGTAACCTTTGATGGTCTGAGACAGGATAACAGTTGGTTTTCCGGTGGTTTCCTGCGCTTTTTTCAAGGCAGCAAATACTTTCTTAGGATCGTGACCACCACGGTTCAGCGCCCAAATCTGATCATCAGTCATATCTTTGACTAATTCTGTCGTTTCTGGGTAACGGCCGAAGAAATGCTCACGGACATAAGCACCATTTTTGGATTTGAACGTCTGGTAATCGCCGTCCAGAGTTTCGTTCATCAGTTGGATCAATTTGCCGCTGGTATCTTTACGCAGCAACTCATCCCAACGCTCACCCCAAAGAACTTTAAGAACCTGCCAGCCCGCACCGTTGAAGATACCTTCCAGCTCGTTAACGATTTTTCCATTACCCGTAACCGGACCATCCAGGCGTTGCAGGTTACAGTTGATAACAAATACCAGATTATCCAGTTTCTCACGGGTTGCGATAGTAATCGCACCTTTAGATTCCGGTTCATCCATTTCACCGTCACCCAGGAATGCGTAAACGGTTTGCTTGGAGGTATCTTTCAAACCACGGTGTTCCAGATATTTCAGGAATTTAGCCTGGTAGATAGCACCAATTGGCCCCAATCCCATTGAAACCGTCGGGAATTGCCAAAATTCAGGCATCAGTTTTGGATGCGGATAAGAAGACAGACCGTTACCATGAATTTCCTGACGGAAATTATTCATCTGCTCTTCAGTCAGGCGGCCCTCAAGGAAAGCACGCGCGTAGACGCCCGGAGAGATGTGACCTTGGAAATAAACCAAATCACCGCCGTCATTTTCATTACGGGCACGGAAGAAGTGGTTGAAACAAACTTCATACATAGTTGCTGAAGACTGGAATGAAGCCATATGACCACCTAATTCCAGATCTTTTTTGGATGCCCGCAAAACAGCCATCACAGCATTCCAGCGAATAGCAGAGCGAATACGGCGCTCCAGCTCCAGGTTGCCAGGGTAAGCAGGCTCATCCTCAACAGCAATGGTGTTGATATAATCGCGGTTAGCAGCACCTGCCGCAACATTCACGCCACCTTTACGTGCTTCGTTTAATACCTGATCAATCAGGAACTGGGCACGTTCAACACCCTCTTCACGGATGACCGATTCGATCGCCTGTAACCAGTCGCGAGTTTCGATCGGATCCACGTCATTTTTCAAAATGTCTGACATGGTGTATTCCTTATCTGTTATCTGTTTCTAATGATTGTTTTGGAGCCTATCTTCCCGTCATACCCTTTGACGTTCAGCCGGTCATGACTGGAAGATAGGCCCTCACTGTTGTTGCCGCTAGCGCCCTCAGTAAAGGGACTCAACTTAGCTGTACAGACGCAGCAAACTCAAGATCTACACAGCTAATTCTATTCCTGATGCTGTTGAAGACGTCGTAGTGATCGCTCTCGGCGGGTATGCTCACGGCTGAGATCCAATAAAACATCTTCAATAAAGGCTAAATGGCGGTGGGAAGCCTCACGGGCTTTCTCTGGTTGCCTCGCCATAATAGCTTCAAAAATTTTCGTTCGATGATCGCTGACCGCAGTCAGCGTTTCCCGACGGGTATACAGAAACTCAAAATTTTGCCGGATATTTTGTTCCAGCATAGGTACCATGCAGCGCAATAAATGAAGGAGAACCACATTATGTGCCGCTTCGGTAACAACAAGCTGATATTGCAGAACAGCATCGGACTCAGCATTAACATCACCACTTTGCTGTGCTTGTTGAATAATCAGGTGATGTTCCCGAATGCGTTCAAAATCTTCGTCAGTTCCACGCAATGCCGCGTAATAGGCTGCGATACCTTCCAAAGCATGGCGGGTTTCAAGGAGATCAAACTGAGATTCTGGGTGACCAGCCAGCAGTTGTGCCAATGGATCACTGAAACTTTGCCATAGGTTACTCTGGACAAATGTTCCCCCACCCTGACGGCGAAAGAGAAAACCTTTGGATTCTAACCGTTGAATAGCTTCGCGCAGTGAAGGGCGTGACACATCAAACTGTTTTGCCAACTCACGTTCAGGCGGCAATTTCTCCCCTGGACGTAAAGATCCTTCAAGGATGAAATGCTCGAGACGCTGCTCAATCACATCTGATAATTTTGGTTGGCGGATTTTGCTATAAGCCATATTTACTGTAAGCCAGTTAATGGAGAAACATTGCTTCGGTCCCTGCCGGAGTCAATTGGTAATACCAATTTAAATTACAGGGCCATAAAAGTAACAAAGTATTCACCAGCTGTCCATAAAGACCTTGAGCTAAATCATAAAAACCTGCAAATTTTAACAATTTTTTTTAAAAATTAGCAAAAATCGATAACTAATAGGCTAATAAATCCTCTGCAATGATATTTTAACCTAACCTTTTGAAACGTATAAATAGATATAATGAATCGTTACAGCAAAGAAATAGTTGAGTATTTATTTAAAAAGTATAGATACCAAATCATCACTTATTGACTTTAAACACAACGACGATTCCATTAGATTATAAATGTAGCTCAAATCAGCAAAACGGAATGGCTAAAACCTGTGATCAGAAAGGAATATTTGCAAAATATGTGAGGAACCACCAGCAAAAGTCCTACATAACTCTTGCTGATGGAAAAACGTACTATATTAAAACCAATAGCGGGTTTCTTCATGCCACCCTTTTTTATGCATACAGGAGGAAATGACCCAACGCCTTGCAGATTCATTTTTATCCCAACGATTAACTTCAGCTTTTGGCACAATAATGTAATTCCCACAAGATTTGTCTTCCTTCTCGTCCTTATTTACACAAGGGAGATGTTGCTTCTCGAAAGAATGAACAACTTCGCTGGTCCAGTCTGGTGAAAAACGAGAATAACCTATTTCTCTACATTCAGCGTAGTCCCTGTCTCTCTCAAACTGAGTTGCTCCTGGTTTTTCCCACGATGTACAACCAGTTAATAAAGTAAATAATATAATTAAAGAAATAATGGTGATTTTTTTTATGGAATTCATAAAAAATGCCTCAAATAAAACTAAAGAAAATAATCAGGGAAACTAAATTAGAATTTAAAAGTTCCCCTAATACGGTAACTCTCTTTTTCAAAAGATGGCCTTCCACCAGATTGTATAATTTGTCTGTCTTGGATTGATGTGTTTTTATCAAAATCAGGCACAGGATGCGGGGTATTGACTTTGACTTCTTCACCCGAAATTATATCTTTAACATTACATTCAAGATAACCACAGGTTGAAATATAAGCATCACTTAACTGTGGTGTGGAACATCCCGTAATCACAAATATTGATAATAAAGCAATGAGAAATTTATTCATTCTTAACATCCTTAATTTTCCGTATATATTATAAAAATTTAACTTAAATAAAAAACCATATAAAAAGAGAGATTACTTCTTACGATCGAGTAAGTAATATCTACATATGCATTTTATCTTTCTGGCATTCCATGGGATATCAGAACAATATTTCCCTATAGAGTAAAATATCCCTTCATTACTGGAAAAAATTGTCTTTATTGGTGCTCCGTGAACACTTAGGAATAATAAGCTAGATAAAAAGCATGAAATAAGTGATATTTTCATGCATTTAAAACTAATTAATGTTAAGTTCCATCTTACAAGATACAAAAAGACCCACAGTGACTTAATTAGCTGTTATCCTCTTCATCTTCTACATACTCCAATATATCCCCAGGCTGGCATTGTAAATATTTACAAATTTTTTCCAGCGTATCAATACGGATACCTTTTATCTTACCATTTTTCAACAATGATAAATTTTGCTCAGTAATACCGATAATTGCAGCCAATTCTTTAGACTTTACTTTCCTTTTCGCTAAGATCACATCCAATCTTATTATAATACTCATGATGATTCTCAGATAAAATAACGTTGTTCATCGCTTATTTTCTTTGATTCGTGCATAATTAGGCTAAATATTAGAAGGAATACACCAAACATAATAATAAATAGAGACTCTGAATTAACGCCAAACGAGAAACTAAATACCCGCTGTCCTTTTACTAAATCCACAGATAACGCCATTCCTTGTAATGTATTAATCACAGGGTAAAGTAGTTGCTCCAGAATCATCAGGAAACCAATAATACATGAAGCGGAAATATTACGGTTACTCCATATTTCACCTTTAGCAAGCCGGAAAAATAAAATTCCGATTAATACATAAGAAACAGTTGATATGATTAGAGGTATTGTATCCAGCGAGATATAAAGCACCTCACTTAATAAAGATTGCTTAAATCCTTTTGCAATTAATGCAGGCATCAGATCGCTATATGCCTGAAGAACAGCTTGACGAGTGGTATCATGCCATAACGACCAAGACGCAATATGGAACCCCATATCACCAATTGCCATAACAGCAGCAATAATAATAGCCAGAAAGCTGAGTAGCTTGATTCTGGGATTCGTTACAAACTCCTGTTTACCACACATTGTGTCATTCCATATACATGTTCAACTAAACTCTCGCTAAAGTACTTTAAAAGTTATCGTATTACAATAATTTTTTATCATGAAATAAACAGAACATTACCCAGAATGATGTATAAATCATCGTGATTATAGTTGGAAGATATAATTAATTTATTGATAGAAAAGAAAAAAGGAACCATTTACACAGCTCCCTTTATAGATAATTAAGCTATTGAGACTACAAACAAATCAAACTAATGCGCCATAAATTGTCAGAAAGGCAACCACGACAATGATAGAAAAAGTCACCTTTTTCGCCAATGTCACCGCTGCAACAGGCGTTAGAATTGCGTCAAGATGGGGTTCGCGGCTTAATGAAAACTGAGCAAGCTGGCATACCACTTTATATTGTGAAGTTCTCAAATCGCTAAGAGAGGCAACCCACGCCGGTAAAGCCCGCTCACCATGCCCTAATAAGGCATAAGCAATTCCAGCCAGACGAGCAGGGATCCAGTCCAGCCAGTTCAACAGACTATCAACACCAGATTGCGCGCGCTGAAGTGGCGTACCATATTGTGCCAACCACCCCTGATAAGCTCTTAAGAAACAATATCCCATCAAAGCAACCGGCCCTAATTGACCTGCCACAATCAACCAAAAAATCGGTGCCAGATAATAACGAAAATTTATCCATAGAAGCGCATTTTGCATCTCCCGTAACTCATTTTCTTTACTGGCATCAGAGGGTAAGCCATGAATGATGGTGAGACGAGCGAGATGTTCTCTTAACAGCTCCCTGTCACCCTGATGAACAATACGAAAATATTCACGATAATCATGCCGTAAGCGCCCCGCACCTATGCATAGCAAACAAATCAACACCCATAAAATCAGTTCAAAGATGCCAAATATAAAATCATCAAGCATTTCAACCAGTAGCCATGTAAGTAACATGACTATTAACGTCATTAATAAGCTTTTGCGTAGTGAAAAAGACTTCATATTGATAAAAAATGGCTCAAGGCGATGATCCAATTGCCAATGTTCACCCATTTTAAACACTCGTTCCCACGCCAACACTAACAACAGTATAAAGAGGGTCATTCTTTACTACTCCTGCAACAATTGCTGATAATGTGTCCAATCGAAATAAGGTCCAAAGATCTGTTTTTCTTCCCGCAACAATATCATTATGACCAGTGATATGCTCTTTTATATCCAGATATTCCCGCCTAAATCACCTGCTGTATTCAATGTCCCAGTGAAGAATTGCTCAAGATAAAGGCCACCAAACTTCGCCCCTCATGCAACCGCATTTTTTACTCATTCAATCTGATGACAAAACCAAGATAGTAGTTGTTCGCTACACAACAGGGTAGCATGTTAAGACCATCAATATTGTTACCACTTCTGGAGCTTTTTAATGACAAAACAAAATTACAGTGCAGATCAGCGCCGTGCTGTTCTGATGGAACGCTTACAGAACGACATTCCTGCCAGTGTAACCCTCGCACTAAAAGAAGATCTGGGCGGCAATACAGATTTCACTTCTGATATTACCAGCCAGTTAATTCCGGCAGATAAACAAGCCACAGCAATAATTATTACCCGGGAAGAGGGTATTTTCTGTGGGCAACAATGGCTGAATGAAGTTTTCACTCAGTTAGGTGACCAAGCCTCCATTGAATGGTTGGTAAAAGACAGTGATTCAATTACAGCCAACCAAAAACTCTGTGTATTACGAGGCCCCGCACCTGTATTGCTGACCGGTGAACGCACCGCCCTTAACTTTATTCAGACTCTTTCTGGTGTTGCAACAGAAGTCAGTCATTATGTCCGCCTTCTTGCCGGTTTAAAAACCCAGTTACTCGATACCCGCAAGACACTCCCAGGATTACGCACAGCCCTAAAGTATGCGGTACTTTGCGGAGGGGGCAGTAATCACCGCCTTGGGTTATTTGATGCTTTCCTTATTAAAGAGAACCATATTATTGCCAATGGTTCTATTAAACAGGCTGTAGATAAAGCCCGTGATTCTCACCCAGATGTCCCTATTGAAGTCGAAGTCGAAACCCTAGATGAGCTGATTCTGGCACTGAAAGCCAATGTCGATATTATTATGTTAGATAATTTTACTATTCCAATGATGAAAGAAGCTGTCGCCATCACATCAGGTAAAGTCGCTTTAGAAATATCAGGTAATATAACCCTAGACACCCTGCGCAGCTATGCTGAAACAGGCATTAACTTCATTTCTGTTGGAGCATTAACCAAGCATATCAAAGCGTTAGATCTATCCATGCGCTTTCAGTAAACATCAACAATAATATTGATGGTGGTGTAAATCAGCAATCCATAACTCACAGATTTGCGAACACCACCGTAAATATTTCTGAAAACATTGCAATACAAAAATCTTTTTTCGAGCCAATTCCATAACCTCTACATATCCTGTTTTATTTTTTTTCTTTTCCTTCATTATTTATGTCGCAATACAACAACACGGAGAAAAATATGAGCCAACAACAAGGATTCACATTAATGGAAATTATGGTTGCTATTGCCATTATTTCCATCTTAAGTGCTATTGGTATTCCCAGTTATCAGGGATATATTCAGAAAGCAGCCTTAACAGATATGTTACAAGCTATTGTACCTTATAAATCAGGTATAGAACTTTGCAGTTTTGAAACTGAAGATTTTAAAGGCTGCAACTCAGGATCAGTATCAATTCCCAGTCACCATAATAGCCGATATATCGGAAGCATTTCAGTTAAAGATGGAGAAATCACCATTAATGGTCAGCAAAGCCTGAAAGACCTCAGGGTTATTTTGAATCCGACACAAAATACACAAACAAGTACGACCAGATGGATTAATAAATGTGAAGCGGCAAATAGTTCATTAAAGAACCGTTGTCAGGAAGTATTCAAATTCTAATTCATCACCCTTATAAATATCTATTTACACAGGAAGTAACAATGAACTCACTTTCGGCAGCAGAAACCATATTAATGGAAAGAGAAATTCATGACATTTGTCAGCGCCATCAATCTGTTGTTATAAAAAAAGATGATAATACAATAACAATTGCCAGCAGCGAATTACCCAATGATGATTTACTGGCAGCATTACGCTTTATTTCCGGGTGTATCGTTAATATAGAGATTTGGCCGCTAGCGAAAATTGAATCAATATTACACCAAAATGTTTCACTCAGCCATTTACCCGAGGAGGAGGCATCTTTATTACCCACCACAACTGATATCAATGCAGATGATAATGACGCACCAGTCATTCAACTTATTAATCAAATTTTATTAACTGCAATTCAACGGCGTGCATCTGATATTCATTTTGAACCATTCCAGCAAGGTTATCGGATTCGTATCCGGGTTGATGGCGCATTACATCCCTTGTCCTCTCCATCTCCTCAAATGAATGCAAGTATTGCCGCACGTCTTAAAATAATGGCGAAATTGAATATTGCTGAAAAACGACTACCTCAGGATGGACAATTTGATTGGTATGACACACGGCACAACTACGCTATCCGTATGGCTACTCTGCCAACAATACACGGAGAGAAAGTTGTGCTCAGGATATTAAATACCATGCAGAAACTGTCTCTGGATCAATTAGGTATTCCTGATCAATTATTAAATCAGCTCCGACAAAAACTAGCATTACCACAAGGAATGATTTTAGTTACCGGCCCAACGGGCAGTGGAAAAACAGTAACCTTATATAGCTGCTTACAATATCTAAATAAAAATAAAAAGAACATTTGCAGTGTAGAGGATCCCGTTGAAATCCCACTTAACGGCATTAATCAGACACAAACGAACAGTAAAATTGAACTCAATTTTGCCAAAGTATTACGGGCATTATTACGACAGGATCCAGATATTATCATGGTAGGAGAAATTCGTGACAGCGAAACAGCCGAAATCTCAGTAAAAGCAGCACAAACAGGCCATTTAGTGCTCTCTACACTACATACTAATTCTACCGTAGATACATTATCCCGCCTACAGAATCTGGGTATTTCAGGTTATATGGCAGCGTCTTGTATCAAATTAATTATCGCCCAACGGCTTGTCAGAAAATTATGTCTTCATTGCCGCAATCAACAAACAGAAGAAACGATTATTAATATTGGAAATAATTCTTTATTTATCAGGCAATGGCTAGTCGTCGGTTGCGAACATTGTTTTTCTGGCTACTATGGCCGAACGGCTATTTATGAATTTTTGGAAATAACACATGAAATTCAACAAGTATTATCAGAAAATAACCCAAAAAATGTACAAAAGATTATTATGGAGCAAAGAAAAGACACCTTACTTTCATCCGGTATTTTATTAGTAGAACAAGGAATTACTACACTGGAAGAAATTTACCAAGTCATAGGGCAGGAAGCGTAATGAAAATTCATTATCTTTATAATTGGCAAGCAGTTAACAATAAAGGCGAAATATCAAAAGGTAAATCACTATGTGATAACCGGAAAGTTTTATATCAGCAACTTATCCATGCTGGATTGCAACCTTATAATATAAAATGTGATAAATGGATATTTTACCACCAACAACAGATTGCCTACCGCCTGAATTTTATTCGTCAATTGTCAACACTATTATCATCAGGAATGCCATTACTGAATTGCCTGAATATTCTTATTCGTGAATGTGACAATCCATTATGGCATTGTGTATTGTCAGATATTAGTAAGAAAATTACTCGCGGAGAATCACTCTCCACCTCATTAAAGAATTATCCATTTCTCTTTCCACCTTTATTTTGCCAACTCATTGCTGTTGGCGAACTAACCGGACAATTAGAAACCTGCTGTCAATTATTAGTTAAACAACAGGAACAACAAGACACGTTACAGAAAAAAATAACAAAAGCACTACGCTATCCTCTGATTATTACTGTTGTTGCCAGCATCATTATTTTATTGATGCTGATTTTTGTCTTACCTGAATTTGAACATATTTATCATTCATTTGACGCACAACTTCCTCTGCTAACCCGTACTTTATTAATGGCATCAAACTGGCTGATTCAATATGGTATCTATAGCACTATTGGGTTAATAGCGCTATTCCTATTTTACCTGCAATTACGCCAACGCCATACGATATGGATTATCCGTGAGAAAAATCTGATATTACGTTTACCCGTTATTGCAAAATTAATTAGCTGTCAGCAACTAGGGCAACTTTTTCATATTTTGTTTATGACACAAAAAGCCGGCCTGACACTCACCGCAGGGTTAGACAGTGCTATTGCATCAATAAATCACCCAGTCTTTTTAAAAGCGACCAAATTCTTACGAGTCCAAATTAATCAAGGGATACCAATGAGTGAAACACTGAAGCAACAATCTTGTTTTCCTGCACTGTGTCAACAGTTTGTCAGTGTTGGAGAAGAATCTGGTAATCTGGAACTGTTATTGGGAAATCTCGCCAACTGGTACCAACAACAAGCATTGGAAATTTCTGATAATATGACTCAGTTACTAGAACCAATACTTATAGTCATAATAGCCGCTATTGTCGGTATACTATTGCTCGCAATGTATTTACCTATTTTTCAGCTAGGTACGGTACTCACTTGAAGTAAAAGCGATTCTATAGTTTTGCCTCTAGGTCATCTGCCCCCTTTTCGGTTACAATCCCGAAATACTATCAAGTAATATGAAGGGATAGGATGACTTATATTATTGCACTCACAGGTGGGATTGGCAGCGGTAAGACCACTATCGCCAACGCTTTTGCCGCTCTCGGTGTTCCTCTTGTTGATGCAGATATTATTGCCAGAGAAGTCGTTGCTCCTGGAACACCTGCTTTACAAGCCATTACAGAACACTTTGGTCATGACATATTGATGCCAGACGGCAGTCTTAACCGGACACTGTTGCGCCAGAAAATTTTCACAAATAAACAAGAAAAACAGTGGGTTAATCAACTTCTTCATCCTCTGATACGTCAAGAAACCAGACGGCAATTAGAACAGATAATTGCACCTTATGTTATTTGGGTTATTCCATTATTAGTCGAAAATAATGCAGGGCATCTGGCAAATCGGATCCTTGTCGTTGACGTTTCACCTGAAGTACAAATCAGCCGGGTAGCTACCCGTGATGGTATTAGCTACCAACAAGTCGAAAATATTTTGGCCGCACAAGCATCCCGTAGTGAAAGACTGGCTTATGCCGATGACGTTATCTCAAATCATGATAACGTACAAGCAATTGCTCCTCGTGTCGCCGAACTACATCAACAATATTTAAGATTAGCTGAATCAGCCAGACAGGATAATCATGATGAGTGACACAACTTCTACAATCATTTTTGAACACCCACTAAACGAAAAAATGCGATCATGGTTGCGAATTGAATCCTCCTTACACCAACTCACCAGCCAACGCCACTTAGACTCACTGGCAAGCAGCCTCGCCTTCTTCCGCACGGTTGCTGAACTACTTGAAGTTCTGGAACGGGGGGAAGTACGGTCAGAATTGCTAAAAGAGTTAGAACGCCAACAGGCAAAATTAAAACAATGGGCTGAAATACCTGATGTTGATGTTAATATCGTCAATAGTTTCAGATTAAAATTGAAAGATCGGGCTGCTGCATTAAGCAAAGCACCACGGCTCGGGCAATCCCTTAAAGAAGATAAAATTATCAGTATGGTGCGCCAGCGCCTCAGTATTCCAAGTGGCTGTTGTGGTTTTGATCTACCCACCTTGCATTTATGGCTTCACTTACCACAGTCAGAAAGAGATAAAATGGTTTCCTTCTGGATTGATAGCTTGCTACCACTCCAACAAGCGCTAGAAAGTATTTTAGAACTCATTCGCCAATCTGCTATTTTCCGTTCTGAGATCAGTAAAAACGGTTTTCATCAGGATACGGCAGAAGGTGCAGATTTACTGAGATTACGTTTACCATTAAAACCTTTACTATTTCCTCAAATTTCCGGTCACAAAACCCGCTTTGCTATCCGCTTTTTACCATTGAATAGTGAACAAGGATCCGTGCCCATTCATTTACCATTTGAACTAGCATGCTGCTAACATGACAAGCGAGTTATCAGGAGAGTGATTATGTCTGAATTATTGATGATTGAGTGCCCAATATGCGGTAAAAATGTAGTTTGGGGAGAAGTAAGTCCATACCGCCCATTTTGTAGTAAACGCTGCCAGTTAATTGATTTAGGCGAGTGGGCAAATGAAGAGAAACGGATACCAAGCCAAAGTGAAGACTCCGATAGTGACGATTGGAGTGAACAACCGGAACAATAATAAATAGCCGCGTTAATCATAATGCGGCTATTTGCAATTCAAGCAGTCAGTAATGCAACAATGCTGCGATTAGCGGGTGGGAATTCGTCAGCAATTAAATCTTTCTGTAATACCCACCGGGAAAGTTGCCCTTCTTTGCCGAAAGGTTCATTCTCCCATCCATCCACCAAGAAGAAATACAGGGTAATCAGCCTGTCAGGAAAATCATGTTCAACCGTTTTTACCAATTCATAATGAGTAGCAGTAATACCAACCTCTTCCTGTAACTCACGCACTAAAGCCTGTTCAGATGTTTCCTTTTTTTCGACTTTCCCGCCAGGAAATTCCCAAAAACCGCCCATATGAGTATCGGCATGACGCTGAGTAATAAAAATTTCATGTCGTGAGTTTCTAATTATCCCAGCGGCTATATACAGGTGTTTCTTTTCCATATCACTATCATCTTCATTTCTTCGTTTCAGTTACTAAGCAACCCACAATCAAGGTCCACATCCAAAGTTACCCACTTAAAGCTAACAGTAAAAAGGCGGTTTCCCGCCTTTTCATCATTACTGCAAGCGCCCGTGGCAATGTTTATACTTTTTACCCGACTCACAAGGACAAGGATCATTACGACCCACTTTACGAGCACCACTGGCAATCTGAGCTTCTGTTTTAGACATTAATGCACCTTTTTCAACTTCGTGGCTTAATTGCTGTTGTCCTGCCAAACGTTCAGCTTCCGCACGACGTTGTTGCTCCAGAGCTTCGACTTCTTCCGGCAATCTCACCTGAACTTTACTCAATGTGCTAATCACTTCATATTTCAGCGACTCCAGCATGTTTGCAAACATAGCGAAAGATTCACGCTTATATTCTTGTTTTGGATCTTTCTGAGCATAGCCACGCAGATGGATACCTTGACGCAGGTAATCCATTGCTGCCAGATGCTCTTTCCACAACATATCCAGCGTCTGCAACATGATACCTTTCTCGAAGTTACGCATCATTTCAGTACTGACAATCTCTTCTTTACGTTTATAGATTTCAACAGCCTGTTCAAGGATACGCTCACGTAAAGTTTCTTCGTGTAGATCAGGCTCTTTATCCAACCACTCTTTGATCGGTAGCTCCAAATCAAAATCAGCCATTAAACGCTGCTGCAAGCCTTCTACATCCCACATCTCTTCCAAAGATTGAGGCGGAATATAAGCATCAATAGTTGCTTTAAATACATCTTCACGAATACTGCTAATAGTTTCACTAACATCACTGACATCCAGCAAATCGTTACGTTGAGCATAAATAGCACGACGCTGATCATTAGCAACATCATCGTATTCCAGCAATTGTTTGCGTATATCGAAGTTACGGCTTTCTACTTTACGTTGAGCATTGGCGATAGCTTTGGTTACCCACGGATGCTCAATCGCCTCACCGGGTTTCATACCCAATTTACGCATCATGCCAGTGACACGATCAGATGCAAAAATACGCATCAGTGAATCTTCCATTGACAAATAGAAACGAGATGAGCCGGCATCTCCCTGACGACCAGAACGCCCACGTAACTGATTATCGATACGACGGGACTCATGACGCTCGGTACCAATGATGTGCAAACCACCCGCAGCCAGAACGATATCATGGCGCTCCTGCCATGCAGTTTTAATCTCTTCAATCTGAGCGTCTGTTGGTTCCGGCAATTTAGCAATTTCAGCCTGCCAGCTACCACCCAGCACAATATCTGTACCACGACCAGCCATGTTAGTCGCAATAGTTACCGCACTCGCCTGACCCGCCTGAGCAATAATATCCGCTTCCATTGCGTGGAATTTAGCGTTAAGTACGTTGTGCTCAATACCGGCTTTCGTCAGCTCACGGGCAACCAGTTCAGATTTTTCAATAGAAATCGTTCCCACCAATACTGGCTGCCCCTTACTGGTACGTTCGCGGATATCTTCAATGATAGCTTCAATTTTTTCAGCTTCGGTCATATAAACCAGATCCGGCAAATCACTGCGGATCATTGGGCGGTTTGTCGGCACCACAATGGTATCGAGCTTATAAATGGAGCTGAACTCAAATGCTTCTGTATCAGCCGTACCGGTCATACCGGCCAGTTTTTCATACAGACGGAAGTAGTTTTGGAAAGTAATCGAAGCCAATGTTTGGTTTTCATTCTGAATTTCTACACTTTCCTTAGCTTCGACAGCCTGATGTAACCCATCAGACCAGCGACGCCCCTGCATAGTACGGCCAGTATGTTCATCGACAATAATGACTTCACCCTCTTTCACGATGTAGTCAACATCACGGGTAAACAGAGCATGGGCGCGCAGGGCAGCAGTAACATGGTGCATCAACATGATGTTAGTGGGTGAATACAGAGATTCACCTTCTTCCATCAATTTCACTTCCACCAACAATTGCTCAACCAAAACCAGACCGCGTTCCGTCAAGTTAACCTGACGGGACTTCTCATCAACAGAAAAGTGGCCTTCTCCCTGGAAAGTCTCTGAATCTTCTTTTTCCTGACGAATCAGTTTAGGGATCAGCTTATTGACCTTGATATAAAGCTCAGAACTGTCTTCAGCCGGGCCGGAAATAATCAATGGGGTACGCGCTTCGTCAATCAGAATGGAGTCAACCTCATCCACCAGCGCATAATGCAGTTTACGCTGAACACGCTCTTCCGGGCTAAATGCCATATTGTCACGAAGATAGTCAAAGCCATATTCGTTGTTTGTGCCGTAGGTAATATCCGCTGCATATGCTTCGCGTTTAGCGGGTGCGGGCATACCTGGCAGGTTGATGCCCACACTCAACCCCAGAAATTCAAACAATGGACGGTTATTTTCAGCGTCACGCTGTGCCAGATAATCATTCACGGTGACTACGTGAACACCGCGCCCAGTTAGCGCATTCAAATAAGCAGGCAAAGTCGCTGTGAGCGTTTTACCTTCACCGGTACGCATCTCAGCAATACAACGCTCATTCAGAACCATACCACCCAGTAACTGAACGTCAAAATGACGCATAGCAAACACACGCTTACTCGCTTCACGTACTGTTGCAAATGCTTCTGGCAACAAATTCTCCAGCGATTCACCTTTTTCCAAACGAGCACGGAATTCGACTGTTTTACCCTTCAATTCTTCATCAGACAATTTTTCAAATTCGGGTTCCATGCGGTTGATGACATCAACAATTTTACGCATGCGACGCAGTGTACGATCATTACGACTACCAAAAACCTTAGTTAATAATTTAATCAGCATAGTTAATTACATCTCAGATAAGGCCGTTATCTCGCAGCCAGCAAATAGTTATTTATTTCGGAATTTGTAAAAAAAGAAGATTCAGAGGTAAGCGGCAGGGCCTGCACGAATACCTTGAGCTTTAGCAATCCAAAACACTTGGGAATGAGAAGATTGTGGCGCAACAGTCAGAAACTGTATATCTGAAACCGGCTCAGGTGGCTCAGGCTCCCTAATTAACAATGCATTCAGTGTTTCCAGCACAAGCTGCTGAATACCGGAAGAGCTTAACCGGGTACTTTGTTTTGCTGTTTCATTACTCGTAGGCTGGGAAACAGAAAAAGCAAAAGAAAGTTGCCGGATAACATTGCGCACAGCATGTTGTTGCCAGTAATTAACACCATTGGCAGGCTGACGTTGAACATTTTGCAATGAAAACAGGTTATCAAAAACCGATAAAGCTTGATTTTGCCAACTCTGGCTGGATGACGTATTAGCTTGTGGAATATTATCCGTAACACCGGCAAAAACGGTAGGAACGCCAATACTTGCCGCAACCACCCCTAATAACAGATGTGACCAGAAATAACGTCTGCCAAATTGTCGCCAAAGATTTAGAATACCCATTAATCCTTCATCATATCGGAGCTATTTTTATTATGCGCGATAGCCGCCCACAATCATTAGATGTTCTTTTTGAAGACGCCGCTGCGGTTGAGAAAAACCCGCTACATGTTATCCAGCAACGTGCCGTCGCTTTGTTAAAACTTAACCGTGCCGTTACCAGCCTACTTCCCGCACAGTTACATCCGTGGTGCCGGGTCGCCAATTATCGCAAACAAATTCTGGTACTGGAAGCAGGAAACGCCAGTTGGATGACCAGATTACGTTACGAGCTACCAACGTTACTCTCTGCGTTAAGAAGCGAAATTCTACCATCATTGTCTTCCATCGACATTAGGATTAATCCATCACTAATGATTAAGCATAACAATAGTGCGCAGAGCTTCGCAAAAACAACGAGTGACAATCACAAAACCTTACCGATACGTCAGTTAAGTCAGGAAAGCGCTAAGGAACTCATTATATTAGCGAATCGTAGTCCTAAGAAGCTGAAGGAAAGATTAGAGCGATTAGCTGCACTGGCCGGAGAGAGTGCCAGCACAGCTAAGAAGAAATGATAACGCTGAGTAAAGAATATCAGCGAGAACCAAATCACTGATTGCATAACCCACTGAGATGCATCATTGAGTTATTCTCTGGCACACTAAAGCGTTATGCCATTACAGTCGATGGAGCACGAAAAGCCAGCGGCATTTCAGCTTCATCTTCGAAAGTGATCAATTCCCATGCACTTTCTTGCGCCAAAACTGCCTGCAATAGTTTATTGTTCAGCGCGTGACCAGATTTGAACGCAGTAAATGCGCCAATGATGTTATAGCCACACATAAACAGATCACCGATTGCATCCAGCATTTTATGGCGGACAAATTCGTCTTCAAAACGCAAGCCATCTTCATTAAGTACGCGGTAGTCATCAACAACAATCGCACAATCAAAGCTGCCACCTAAACATAAGCCTTTAGATTGTAAGTACTCAATATCACGCATAAAGCCGAAAGTACGCGCACGACTGATTTTGCGAACAAACGCTTCCGCTGAAAAATCCAGACAGTAACGCTGAGAACTTGAATCAATCGCAGGGTGATTAAAGTCAATAGTGAAATCCAGACTGAAACCATTATAAGGTGTCATCTCTGCCCACTTATCGCCCTCTTGCACACGCACAGCTTCTTTAATGCGCAGGAATTTTTTAGATGTATTCAGCTCTTCAATACCCGCATCCAACAGCAGGAAAACAAACGGGCTGGCACTGCCATCCATAATAGGAATTTCTGGCGCATCAACTTCGATAATAATATTATCAATACCCAGCCCTGCAAGCGCTGCATTCAGGTGCTCGACCGTTGAGATTCGCACGTCATACTCATTTACCAGACAAGTACAGAGCATAGTATCACGCACGGATTTTGCATCTGCCGGAAAATCAACCGGTGGATTCAAGTCAGTGCGGCGATAGATGACCCCGGTGTTAGCCGGTGCTGGGCGCATTGTCAGCGTGACTTTCTTACCGGTGTGCAAACCGACGCCAGTCGCCTGAACAATACGTTTAAGTGTCCTTTGTTTGATCATCATTTTATCTCGCAATGTTATCCATCCTGCCAACCACTATACACTATGGCTGGCGGGGGAGTTTAGCACAAAAAGCGGAGAATCCAATTTTTTAGCTATTAATCGGCCTGTTTACGCAAAAATGCAGGAATATCCAAATAATCGGGTTCCTTGCTAGTTTGTGCGCTTTGGTCATTCACCACTTTTGCAGCGGGTTTATTTTCTTCTGACAGCGAAGACATACCGCCAGATATTTGCTGATGACGGTGTTCCATTACGCTTGACTGAGATGCTTTATTGGTAACCAGCGTAATTTCAGGGCGCTTATCCATACCAATACCCGTAGCAACCACAGTCACACGCAATTCATCATTCATGTCTGGATCCAGAGAGGTACCGATAACGACGGTTGCATTATCCGATGCAAATGCCCGAATAGTGTTACCCACAGTTTCGAACTCATCCAAACGCAGATCAAAGCCAGCCGTAATGTTAACCAGAACACCACGAGCACCTGACAAGTCGATATCTTCCAGCAGTGGGCTGGAAATCGCCATTTCAGCAGCTTCTTCCGCACGGTCTTCACCCTGCGCAATACCCGACCCCATCATCGCGTAGCCCATTTCAGACATCACGGTACGCACGTCAGCAAAGTCAACGTTCATCAGACCTGGACGTGTGATCAGTTCAGCAATACCCTGAACCGCTCCTTTCAAGACGTCATTCGCTGCCCCGAAAGCATCCAGTAGTGAAATACCGCGGCCAAGAACTTTCAGCAGTTTGTCATTAGGAATGGTAATCAATGAATCCACATGTTTGGATAGTTCAGTGATCCCTTGCTCAGCAAACGCCATACGTTTCTTACCTTCAAAATTGAAAGGTTTGGTAACGACGGCAACCGTCAAAATCCCAAGCTCTTTTGCGATTTCAGCTACCACAGGTGCTGCACCAGTGCCAGTGCCACCGCCCATACCCGCAGCGATAAATACCATATCCGCACCATCAAGAGCAGTGCGCAATGCATCACGATCCTCTTGCGCAGCAGTACGACCAACTTCCGGGTTTGCACCAGCCCCCAGACCTTTAGTAATACCATTACCAATCTGGATAGTCTGGCCGACAGCAGTTTTACGCAATGCCTGAGCATCCGTATTTACTGCAAAGAATTCAACACCTTCGATGCGCTCACGCACCATGTGCTCAACAGCGTTACCGCCGCCACCGCCGACACCGATGACCTTAATCACCGCATCATTGGTTAATTCTATTGGTTCAAACATAGTTTCTCTCCGCTTTATGCCTTTATATCGAGACCAAAAAAACAGATGCAGTCTCTGTATAAAATTAAAACTCTTTTTTCAGCCAGCTACTGACTTTTTTAAACCAGCGACTCACTGAAGCATGTTTTTCAATATCCGCATCACCATTAAGGTGAGAGGCTTTTCCGTAATGCAGCAACCCCACCGCTGTTGAATAATAGGGTTCCTGCGCATAGTCCGTCAGACCAGTAATATTAAGAGGTTGACCAATACGCACCTGAGCGTGGAATACACGCTGGGCACATTCAGCCAAACCATCAATCTGAGCACCACCACCGGTCAGGACAATACCCGCCGCCAGATGGTGTTTAACACCCTGCTGGCGTAACTGTTCCTGCAATCGCAGGATTTCATCATTCACTAAATTCAGTAATTCGATGTAACGCGGCTCAATGACCTCAGCCAGTGTCTGGCGCTGTAAGCTACGTGGTGGGCGCCCACCAACACTTGGTACCTCCACACTTTCATCTTTGCTAACCAACGAACCTAGCGCACAACCGTGGCGTACTTTTATCGTTTCTGCATCACTTGGTGGAGTACCAAAGGCATAAGCAATATCGCTGGTGACGACGTTACCTGCATAAGGGATGACTTTGGTATGACGCAGTGCTCCGCCGGTATACACTGCAATATCCATCGTCCCGCCGCCAATATCTACCACACAAACACCCAGTTCACGCTCGTCTTCAGTCAACACAGCATAGCTGGCAGCCAGCCCGGAAAAAATAAGCTGGTCGACTTTTAAACCACAGCGTTCAACGGCTTTTGCAATATTTTTCGCCATATCATTATGGCAGGTAATCAAGTGAACTTTCGCCTGCATACGCACGCCGGAAAGTCCCACCGGATTTTTAATGCCTTCCTGATAATCGATCGCATATTCTTGAGGAATAACATGCAGAATCCGGTATTCATCACGTACACGAACGGATTTGGCAGTGTGAACAACATTGTCTACATCTTCCTGGGTGACTTCCTCTTCAGAAATAGGAACCATCCCGATTTCATTCTGACAACTGATATGTTTTCCAGATAACGCCAGATAAACAGAAGAAATTTGGCAATCCGCCATTAATTCAGCCTGATCGATAGCCCGCTGTACACATTTAACAACCGATTCCAGGTCGTTTACACCGCCTTTATCCATACCGCGGGATGGACAGCTTCCCACCCCGATAATATTAACCATACCATCGGGCAGAATTTCACCAACAAGGGCAGATACCTTTGCTGTGCCAATCTCAAGGCCAACTACTAATTTTCTGTCCGTCGATTTGATCATTGTTGTTCTGCCTGCCTCTATATTATTGCCAGTAACTGTTTATTGCCCATTGACCCGGGCATTAGGAGCATCAATTAGTAAAGGTGCCCAACCTACCGCCGCACCACTGTCATAACGCAAATCCACATAATCTACTCTTTTCTCTGTGTTCTGCTGTAGCAGCGGATAAAGCTCGATAAAACGTTTAATACGGCCTGTTGTATCCATTCTTCCCAACTTCAGCCGGATATCATTATCCAGTGTCAGTTGCCAAGAGCGACGTGCAGTCATTGCCGCCACTTTCAATTTCAATTTATTGGCAGCAAGAAGTTTAGCCATAGCCCGATAGCCATCCAGTACCTCTTTCTCGCTGCCTTGTGGACCATAAAGCATCGGAAAACTACTTTTAGCTTCCCATTCAGCCGGTATACTGAATACCAGCCCTTCTGCATCCAGCATCTGTGAGTCATTCCAACGCGCATAAGGAACATATTCTACCAGATGAATTCTCAGTTCATCAGGCCACTGTTTACGAACAGTGACTTGTCTGATCCACGGCATCCGTTCAATATGTTGCTGAATAATATTCACATCCTGCGTCATGAAAGTTCCCGGTTGCCCTAATGACAAAATTGCCTGCCGGATAGCATCATTGGTAGTGTAGTGACGCTCACCCGTTACCACTAGTTTTGAAATAGGCAATCTATTAGCATCTTTCATCCAGTTCAGGACTGCCCAGCCCCCCCAAACAATGGTCCCAAGAACCATCAGGAAGAAAATAAGCCCTGCCAAATAAGAGCCATTACTGGGGCGGGAACTGTTATTTTCGTTATCCCGTTCCCTTACTTTCAGGGCCGCTTGAGACATATCAATCAGCCAACTCCAGAATCTTTGCCACCAACTGTGAAAAACTTAACCCGGCCTGACGTGCCGCCATCGGCACCAGACTATGACTGGTCATCCCTGGGGAAGTATTCACTTCCAGCAGATAGAAACCACCATCAGTATCCATCATGATATCCACCCGGCCCCAGCCGCTGCATCCAACTGACTTATAAGCTTTAAGTGCCAGTTCTGTCAGTTGTTGCTCTTTTTCATCACTTAAGCCACTTGGACAAAAATACTTTGTTTCCTCAGACAGATATTTTGCATCATAGTCATAAAAAACAGCAGCGGGTTGAATACGAATAGAAGGTAAAGCTGTATCACCGAGGATAGCTACCGTGTATTCCGGGCCGTACAGCCATTTTTCTACCAGCAAGTCAGTGTCATAACGAAATGCCGTTTCCAGCGCACCACGCAACTCTGAAATCTCGTTCACCTTAGTCATTCCAACACTGGAACCCTCCAGGCTTGGCTTAATAATTAATGGCAAACCTAAATCGGCTATATACTCTTTGAGTTGCAAATCAGTAAATTGTTCAAATTGCTTAGAATTAATTGGAACATAAGGTGAAACAGTTAGCCCGATCCCCTGCCATAACTGTTTTGTCCGCAATTTATCCATCGATAATGCAGAAGCCATCACGCCACTACCGGTATAAGGCAACTGCAAAAATTCTAAGACACCTTGCAAAGTACCGTCTTCCCCACCACGCCCATGAAGCGCGATAAAGACTTTCTCAAACCCCGCCTCTTTCAGCTGAGTGACAGGAAAATCTTTTGTATCAACCGGATATGCATTAATACCTGCTTCTTTCAATCCAGCCAGCACGGCTTGTCCCGATAACAGTGAAACTTCACGTTCAGCGGAAGTTCCTCCCAACAGTACCGCGACTTTCTCAGCCATTGTGTTTTTCCTCATTCAAAGATGGCTGTAATTTTGTTTCAGCCAGATTACGCGCTATTTTGCCGATATTCCCGGCACCTTGAACCAGAATTAAATCATTACCGTCCAATACCTGTGCCAACACAGCAGCTACTTTTTCCGGATCAGATACCAGAATGGGATCCAACTTACCGCGGCTACGGATTGTACGGCACAACGAACGGCTATCCGCCCCTGAAATAACGGCTTCGCCAGCAGAGTAAACATCCAGCATCAGTAATACATCGACCTGATTCAATACATTGGCAAAGTCATCGTAAAGATCACGGGTCCGGGTATAACGATGAGGCTGAAATACCATCACGATACGTTTATCCGGCCAACCAGCACGGGCTGCTTTAACAGTTGCATCCACTTCCGTTGGATGATGACCATAATCATCAACCAGCATTGCACTGCCCTCTTTGCCGTTAACATGTTTCAGAGAAAAACTCCCCAGAAAATCAAAACGACGCCCGGTACCCTGAAAACCTGCCAACGCAGCCAGAATATGGTTGCCAGAAATGCCTTCCTCAGTCGCAACAGCAACTGCTGCTGCTGCATTCAGCGCATTATGGCGACCCGGTGCATTCAATACGACCTTTAGATCAGCCATATCTTGACGACTGACAGTAAAATATCCCTGAGCCCCTTTTTGCTCATAATGAGTGATACGTACGTCTGCTTCCTCACTAAAGCCATAAGTCGTGATATAGCGTCCCACACGGGGGATTAACTCTTTGACAACCGGATCATCAATACACATCACCGCACGCCCGTAAAAAGGTAAGTTGTGCAGGAAGTTGATAAATGTCTGTTTCAGGTTTTCAAAGTCACCATGATAGGTATCCATATGGTCCGCTTCGATATTGGTAATTACCGCCACCATCGGCTGTAAATGCAGAAAAGAAGCGTCACTTTCATCAGCTTCTGCAATTAAATAGCGGCTGCTGCCAAGACGGGCATGTGTTCCTGCGGCTTTAACTAAACCCCCATTAACAAAAGTGGGATCTAAGCCAGCCTGTGCATAGATGCTGGAAACCATCGCTGTTGTTGTTGTTTTGCCGTGAGTACCGGCAATAGCAATACCATGACGGTAGCGCATCAGTTCTGCCAGCATCTCTGCTCTGCGAATGACCGGAATTCGAGCTTCACGCGCAGCGATAATTTCTGGGTTATCCGCCTGTATTGCGGTTGAAGCCACAACAACACTGGCATCCAGTACATTTTCAGGACGATGGTTAAAGTAAATCTGAGCACCCAGTTTAGTGAGTTGCCGAGTGACTGGATTTGGCGCCAAATCAGATCCACTAATCTGATAACCTTCATTAGCCAACACTTCGGCGATCCCCCCCATGCCAGCACCACCAATGCCGACAAAGTGGATATGCCTGACTTTTCTCATCTCAGGCACGAAAGCTCTTAATTTCGCCAATTGTTGTGTATTCACGTTTTTTTCTTCACTGTATAGGTTTACTTCGCCGTCCTGTTTAAGACGATCTGAATCATTTTTTCACTGCATTGATTAATGCCGCCGATACTCGCTCAGTGGCATCAACAATTGCTGCTGAACGGGCTTTCTCTGCCATTTTCAACAATTGTGGACGTTGCCACTGAATTAATAATTCGATGACTGCATCAACCGTAAATTGTGGTTGTTCCAGTATTTTTGCCGCGCCAGCCCTTTCCAGTGGTAACGCATTCCAGTACTGCTGGCGATCTTTATGCTGAAATGGGACAAAAATCCCAGGTAATCCAGCCGCTGCTATTTCGCTAACCGTCAACGCGCCAGAACGGCAAATCACCAGATCAGCCCAAGCATAAGCTTGCGCCATATCATCAATAAATTCAGTAATCTTATGTTCGCATTTAACTGAATTGTTATAGGCATTCCGGACACTTTCTTTAGCCCCTTTACCTGTCTGATGCCAAACAGTAATTTTATCACCCATACGGGCAGCAATTTCAGGCATTGTCTGGTTCAAAATTCTCGCTCCCTGGCTGCCACCAACAACCAGAACCCGAATGGGGCCTTCACGCCCTGTCAAACGTTGCTCAGGTGTAGGTAATGCCAGCACATCTTCGCGAACAGGGTTCCCAACAACAGGCGCTTTTGGAAATGCACCGGGAAATGCCTGTAAAACAGTTGTAGCAATTTTCGCCAACCACCGGTTTGTCAGCCCGGCAATACCATTCTGCTCATGCAGGACAACCGGAACGCCACTCATCCACGCGGCAACGCCACCCGGACCAGAAACATATCCCCCCATTCCGAGCACAACATCTGGCTGATAGCGACGCATAATCGCCTTTGCCTGACGAATTGCTTTGAAAATCCGTGCCGGCGCGACTAACAGAGCTTTGATCCCTTTACCTCGCAGGCCAGAAATCTGAATAAATTCAATCTCAATGCCATGTTTTGGTACTAAATCGGCTTCCATGCGATCGGCTGTTCCCAGCCAGCGAACTTCCCAGCCCTGGTCTTTTAAATGATGAGCCACAGCCAGGCCCGGAAAGACATGCCCTCCGGTTCCACCTGCCATCACCATTAAACGTCGGGTTTTGCCACTCATCGTGGACTCCTTACAAACGCCTGTGCTTTTGCCAGGCGTGTTTCAAAATCAATTCTTAATAGCAATACGATAGCTGTCGACATAATCAGCAAACTTGAACCACCGTAACTAATCAGAGGTAAAGTCAGCCCTTTAGTCGGCAGCATACCCGCAGCTGCTCCAACGTTAACCAGAGCCTGAAAACTGAACCAGATACCAATCGAACAAGCCAGAAAACCGGAAAAACGCTGATCCATCTGCAATGCGCGACGGCCTATAGTCATTGCGCGAAAAGCGACGAAGAATATCATTAACAACACCAAAACCACACCTACGTAACCTAATTCTTCTGCCAAAACAGAGAAAATAAAGTCAGTATGTGCTTCCGGCAGGTATGCCAGCTTCTGTACTGAATTTCCTAACCCCTGCCCTAAAAACTCCCCACGACCAAAAGCCATCAAAGATTGCGTTAACTGATAACCTTTGCCATACGGATCTTCCCAGGGATCCAGAAAGGAAGTTACACGGCGTATACGGTAAGGTTCAGCAATAATTAACAAAACTACCGCGAATACCCCTGAACCAATAATCGCCAGAAACTGCCATAGTTTTGCTCCCGCCAGAAATAACATGGCTAATGTTGTTACAAATAGCACTACCACCGTTCCCAGGTCAGGCTGAGCCAAAAGTAATACGGCCAACACGACCATCACGCCCATTGGCTTACAGAATCCCCAGAAGTTATTCCGTACTTCTTCTACTTTGCGCACCAAATAACTGGCGAGATAGCAAAACAAAGAAAGTTTCGATAATTCAGCAGGCTGAATTCTCAAAGGCCCAAGAGCAATCCAACGTGATGCACCGTTTACTGAGCTTCCTACCGCCAGCACAACCAGCAGCAGAATAACGGAAATAAGCAGCATCAGGTTGCTATAGCGCTGCCAGAAATCCATCGGAATACGCAGTGTGATTAATGACAACCCGAAAGCCAGCAATAGATAAATCGCATCACGTTTGGTAAACAAAAAAGGATCTTCTGCAAGACGCTGCCCAACCGGCATTGATGCCGAAGTCACCATGACAAAGCCGATAATCCCCAATCCGAGTGTCAGCCAAACCAGTGTGCGATCGTACAACACCATATTGGTGACATCAGTTTCACGACCACCAATAACCCAGTCTTTTAATCTACTGAACCCCGGAATAGACATCAGCCCAACTCCTCTGCCAAACGGGCAAACTCATGACCGCGCTGTTCAAAATTACGGAACTGATCAAGGCTTGCACAAGCAGGAGATAACAGCACCATGTCGCCGGCAACCAATCGCGGTGCAATATCGCGTATCGCCTGTTCCATCGTTTCAGTCAATGTCGCCATTTCTGGACGGAGTTGTGTCAGTCGTTTCCCATCACGGCCAAAGCAGTAAAGCCGAACTTTATTTCCACTAAGAAAAGGCTTGAGCGGTGAAAAGTCTGCTGACTTACCCTCCCCCCCCAACAACAAATAAAGAGTTCCATCCACCTTCAGACCATTAAGCGCCGCTTCCGTACTGCCAACATTGGTCGCTTTAGAATCGTTAATCCAACGCACCCCATTCTTCAAATGGACAAGCTGGAAACGATGGTCAAGCCCCGGATAAACTTTCAATGCCGCCAAACTGGCTTTACGGGGGATCCCAACCGCATCGGCTAACGCCAGTGCAGCCAATCCATTGACGTAGTTATGCCGCCCTGTCAGTTTGATTTCATCTGTCACCAGCAGTGATTGGTTGTGAACTTTCAAAAGTGCACTTTCACTATCAAGCTGGTAGTCACCACAATCGACACCAAAGCTGATACAACGGCTGTCCATACCCGTTTCAGGTAATGTCAGAACATCCTGAGCATTCACAACGCATCTCTTCGCCTGATGATAAACTCTCAATTTAGCGGCCCGGTACTGAGATAAACCCTGCGGATAGCGGTCCATATGGTCTTCAGTCACATTAAGCACAACCGCTGCCGCGGCTTTCAGACTATATGTGGTTTCCAACTGGAAGCTGGAAAGTTCTAAAACATAAAGCTGACAGGATGTCTTCAATAATTCTAATGCAGGAAGGCCAATATTACCGCCCACCCCCACCTGCCAATTAGCCGCTTTCGCCATTTCACCAACCAAGCTAGTGACAGTACTTTTGCCATTAGAACCTGTAATTGCGACTATCGGTGCTGTTGCTTCACGACAAAACAACTCGATATCGCCAACAATTTCAATGCCTGCATTAGCCGCAGCCTGCAACTCGACGGTTGTCAGATCAATCCCTGGGCTTACAACAATCAAGTCAGCATCCATCAACCAGCCAGCATTCAGGCTTCCACTATGACACTCAACATCATCAGGTAAGTTATCTCTGCCAGGCGGTGTTGCACGGGTATCCATCACAAGGGGGATCACACCTCGCGCCATAAAAAAGTCAACACAGGAGAGACCCGTCAGCCCCAACCCAATAATGACGACTTTTTTACCCAAATAATCTGCCATGATTAACGTACCTTCAATGTTGCCAAGCCAATCAGTACTAACATCAGTGAAATAATCCAAAAACGCACGATAACGCGCGGTTCCGGCCAGCCTTTCAATTCATAATGATGGTGAATAGGCGCCATACGGAAAATACGCTGTCCACGCAGTTTAAAAGAACCCACTTGCAAGATAACTGATAGGGTTTCTACTACGAATACACCACCCATAATTACCAGCAAAAATTCCTGGCGCAGCAACACAGCAATGGTTCCAAGTGCACCACCTAATGCCAAAGAGCCCACATCACCCATGAAAACCTGAGCCGGATAAGTGTTGAACCACAGGAAACCTAATCCAGCGCCAACAATCGCAGTACAGACGATAACCAGCTCACCCGCATAGTTCAGGTAAGGAATATGCAGATAATTGGCAAAATTGACATTACCTGTTGCCCATGCCACAAGGGCAAAACCCGCCGCAACAAAAACGGTTGGCATAATTGCCAAACCATCCAACCCGTCAGTCAGATTCACCGCATTGCTGGTTCCGACAATCACGAAGTAGGTCAACAGAATGTAAAGCACACCCAGTTGCGGCATCACATCTTTAAAGAATGGCACGACTAATTGTGTTGCTGGGGTATCTTTCCCAACACTGTACATCGCAAATGCCACACCCAATGCCAGAGCGGACTGCCAGAAATACTTCCAACGGGCAATCAACCCCTTAGTATCTTTGCGCACAACTTTGCGATAATCATCCACGAAACCAACAATGCCGTAGCCAATCAGAACAGTCAGTACACACCAGACATAGGGGTTATTCAAACGAGCCCACAACAGTACAGAAATCGTGATTGAAAACAGGATCAACAATCCCCCCATCGTCGGTGTACCACGCTTGCTAAAGTGAGATTCCGGCCCATCATTGCGAACAACCTGCCCAATTTGTAATTTTTGCAGGAAAGCGATTAAACGCGGCCCCATCCATAATGCGATAGCCAGTGCAGTCAGCAGGCTGACGATGGCTCTAAACGTCAGATAAGAAAAGACATTAAAGCCGGTGTGATACTTGACCAGATATTCGGCCAGCCAAACTAACATGTGAAGCTCTCCTGTAATGCGCTGACGACATCTTCCATCGCAGTGCTGCGCGAACCTTTAACTAAAACGGAAATCACTTTGTGTTGTTGTAATAGTGGAACCAACGCTGCAACCAACGCGGCTTTATCCGCAAAATGCTGTCCACATCCACTCGCTTCACTAATGTGAACACTTAACGCGCCCACACTGAATACCTTATCGATACCCCCCAAAGCCGCAGCTTCACCAACCTGACGATGGTAGTCTTCTGATTGTTCACCCAACGCACCCATATCACCAACAACCATTACCCGGTAACCCGGCATTTGTGACAACACTTGAGCCGCAACGGTCATCGAACCGACATTGGCGTTATAAGTGTCATCAAGCAGCAATTTTCCTTCTGCCAGCTTGATTGGAAACAACCGACCTGATACAGGTTTCAGCCCGGATAAGCCAAGACGGACATCTTTTAACGTTGCGCCAACAGAAATTGCCAACGCACTGGCAGCTAACGCATTGGCAACATTGTGTTTTCCCGGTAATGGCAAAGTGATTTCTGTGCTGCCAGCGGGAGTATGCAGACAAAAGTCCGTAGTCAACTGTTTGACCTGAATATCTGTAGCGTAAAAATCAGTGTCTGATGCTTGTTGTATGGAAAAACGCTGCACTGTTTTGTCACCGATAACCTGTTGCCAGTGCGTCCAATCATTGCTTTCCATATTGATGATGACAGTGCCATTTTCTGGAAGGCCGACAAAAATTTCTCCTTTCGCTTTTGCAATACCCGCCAGAGAACCAAAATCTTCCAGGTGTGCAGTAGACAGGTTATTTACCAGTGCCGTTTCTGGTCGGGTCATTTCCGTGGTATAGGCAATCTCACCAATATGGCTTGCACCCAATTCAATCACGGCAAACTCATGTTGCTCTGTCAGTCTGAACAATGTCAGTGGCACTCCGATATCATTATTCAAATTACCTGCTGTATAGAGAGTATTACCGCACTGACGCAAAATCGCTGCGGTCATCTCCTTCACCGATGTTTTACCGGATGACCCCGTCAGCGCAACGATACGAGCATTACTCTGTTGGCGAACCCAGCCAGCTAATTTACCCATAGCCAAACGAGTATCTTTGACCACAACTTGCGGACAATTAACATCCAGTACACGACTGACCAGCAAAGCACTGACCCCCGCGTTTACTGCATCAACAGAAAAATCATGGGCATCAAAACGTTCACCTTTCAATGCAATAAACAGACTGTCATTTCCAACTTTACGGCTATCAGTAGTCACATCACTGATACAGATATCTGCGGCCTGCTGCTCCGTAACCTGTTTCAAGGCGCCATCAGTGATTTGCACCAGTTGTTGCAGTGTGAGGGAAATCATGCGATCACCCCCAGTAGCCGGGCAGCAGTCAATCGATCTGAGTAATCAAGGCGACGATGACCTACCAATTGATAATCTTCATGGCCTTTACCCGCAATCAATACAACATCATCTGCTCTTGCCTGCATAATGGCACTGGTTACCGCTTCAACACGGCCATGAATCGCTATCGCGCGGCCCGGATCGATAAAACCCGTCAGAATGTCAGCAACAATTGTCTGTGGCTCTTCACTGCGCGGGTTATCATCAGTAACAATCACATAATCAGCCCACTGTTCTGCCACACCGCCCATCAGAGGACGTTTGCCTTTATCGCGATCGCCACCACAACCAAAAACGCACCAAAGCTTACCTTTACAATGCAAGCGTGCAGCCGCCAAAGCTTTCTCCAGCGCATCAGGTGTATGAGCATAATCGACAACGACAACCGGTTTGCCCGGTGCAGTGAATACTTCCATTCGCCCACAGACCGGCGATAAGCAGGAAGCAGTTTCAAGCAGCTTTTCCAGTGGATAATCCAAAGCTAATAAGGTGGAAAGTGCCAACAACAAGTTGCTGACGTTAAATGCTCCCATCAGAGAGCTATCAATTGTACCGCCACCCCAACTAGACTCGAAAGTAATAGAGACACCTTTATCGTAATATTTTATTTCACGAGCCGCCAACCAACGCCCCTGCCAGTTTTCCGGCAAACGGTTTTCCATCGTCATAGCAACCGCTTGTGGTAAACGGGATAACCATTTCAGGCCAATATCATCATCAACATTAATGATTTGCTGTTTCACATTATGAGTAGAGAATAACAACCACTTAGCTGCTTCGTAGTGTTCCATATCACCGTGGTAATCAAGGTGATCACGGCTCAAATTGGTAAATACCGCCGCCTCAAATGGCAACGCTGCCACCCGCCCCTGAATCAACCCGTGAGAAGAGACTTCCATTGCCGCAAAGGTCGCACCTTGCCGAACAAGTTGTTGCAGATCCAGTTGAATATCAACGGCTGAACCGGTGGTATTTTCACTTGGCGCCACACGCCCCAGTAAACCATTACCAACAGTTCCCATCACTGCACTGATTTCACCCAATCCATGACTCCACTGAGCAAGCAATTGAGTAGTGGTTGTTTTTCCATTGGTTCCAGTGACACCAATCAGACGCAATTTATTACCAGGATGGCGATAAAACTCACCGGCTAATTGTGATAACTTATTATTCAAATCGCTCACATAAACAACCGGAACACCGTGCATAACCTGCACAGTCCCGTTATCAGCGCCGCTCTGAGCTTCTGCAATAACCGCCGCAACACCTTGTGCGATGGCCTGAGGAATGTAGAGTCGACCATCTGCCTGATGCCCTTTAATGGCAACAAACAGATCTCCGGCAGCCGATTTACGGCTGTCCAATGTCATTTCGCGTAACGCGCACTCTGGGGCATCAATACCCAATGGCGCGAGTAAATCGCGTAGATTACGATCTGCCACCTGTATCCTCTTTCTTATTAATCACAAATTCATTTTTATCACCTGCCGCCAAAGCATCCGGCTCCACATTCATGATGCGCAGAACACCGCCCATAATGGCACCAAATACCGGCGCAGAAACCGCACCGCCGTAATACTTACCTGCTTGTGGATCATTAATGATCACAACCAGTGCAAATCTTGGATTACTTGCAGGAGCAACACCTGCGGCGTAAGAGATATATCGATTAATGTATTTTCCATCCGGTCCGATTTTCCTCACAGTACCGGTTTTGATTGCGATCCGATATCCTTTTATCGCGGCCGTTGTTCCACCACCACCGGGTAAAGCGACACTTTCCATCATATGAACGACCGTGCGCATAATTGGCTCAGGAAATACTCTTGTGCCTGGCACGGGTGGATCAACTTTGGTAATCGACAGGGGACGATAAATCCCCATGCTGCCAATCGTTGCATAGACCCTAGCTAACTGTAACGGTGTTACCATCAGCCCGTAGCCATAAGAAAAAGTGGCTCTGTCAAGATCTGACCACCGTTGTTTATTTATTGGATATAAGCCACTGCTTTCTCCAACCAATCCCAAATTGGTCGCTTTTCCCAACCCAAAGCGTGAATAAACATCCACTAACTCTTTAGCAGGCATCGCTAACGCCAGCCTGGAAACACCAACGTTACTCGATTTCTGCAAAATACCCGTGATGGATAATTCTGAGTAACGGCCCACATCCCTAATTTCCTTACCGCTGATTCTATAAGGTATTGTGTTAATAACAGTATTTTCTTTGACAATACCATCATTTAGCGCGGCCATGACCACCATAGGTTTAACAGTGGAACCCGGTTCGAAAATATCGGTGATAGCACGGTTACGCATCGCTTCTTTTGACGTATTGATGCGATTATTTGGGTTATAAGATGGGCTGTTTGCCATTGCCAGCACTTCACCTGTATTAACATCCACCAATACCGCTGTCCCGGACTCTGCTTTATTAAAGGCAACCGCATTGGTCAATTCGCGGTAAACCAGTGCCTGCAAACGTTCATCAATGCTCAATACCAGATTGTGTGCCGCCAGACTATCAACAGAGGAAATATCTTCGATGACACGGCCAAAACGGTCTTTGCGTACCGTCCGCTCACCTGGCTGACCCGTCAGCCAGCGATCAAAACTTTTTTCGACGCCTTCAATACCCTGACCATCAACGTTAGTCACACCAATAATATGGGCAGTTACCTGACCTGACGGATAATAACGCCGGGATTCCTGACGCAAATAAATTCCCGGCAATTTCAGTTTATGAATATAATCACCAACCGATGGGTTAACCTGACGCGCCAGATAAACAAAGCGACCTTTAGGACTAGCACTAATTTTGCTGGTAAGTTGTTCAACTGGCAGATTAATCGCATCCGACAAGGCTTTCCATCGGGTATCATCAGTAATTCCCCCTTTTTCAAATACCTCTTTCGGATCTGCCCAGACAGCATTTACCGGAACGCTGACAGCCAGAGGTCGCCCCATACGATCGCTGATCATGCCGCGTGCAGTCGGAATTGACTGCACGCGCAGGGAACGCAAATCCCCTTCTTTAACCAATTGCTCCGGATTGATGACTTGCAAGTAAGCCACTCTCAGCAACAAGCAAACTAAAGCAAGGGCAATACCTCCACACAGCAAGGCAAAACGCCAGCTAACAAAACTGGCTTTATCTTCTTGCCGTTTTAACTTCGCGCAGCGTGCTGCTTTCATCGCTTACCTTATCATCATCAAATTAACTCACTGTGAAACAACGATGTTTTCCTGTGCAGGATTAACATGCTGCATATGCATTTTTTCAACGGCTATCCGTTCAACCCGGCTGTGATCACCAAGGGCGTTTTCTTCAAGGATCAGATTACGCCACTCAATATCTAACGCATCACGTTCCAATACCAAATGTTCTCTTTCAGCCGTCAACAAACGGGTTTCATGTGCCGTGGTTACAACACCTATGGCTGAAATCATGACAGCTATTAGAAGAATTAACGGTATCTTGGCATTCCTAAACAAATCGCTGCCGATAATACCGGTTAACCCGTGACGTTCACCTGCCATTATTCGCTAACTTTTTCAGCAAAACGCAGAACAGAGCTACGAGCCCGCGGGTTATCAGCCACTTCTTCCTCAGACGGTTTCATCTTGCCAACAGATTTCAGGCTACGCCCACCTTGCGCTTTCAGTTGCTCTTCTGTCAGTGGCAATCCTGCCGGCACCTGTGGCCCACGACTGTTATGACGAATAAAACGCTTAACAATGCGATCTTCCAGTGAATGAAAACTGATAACTGAAAGCCGCCCTTTTGGTGCAAGCGCCTGTAATGCACCATCCAGCGCCTGCTCAATCTCTTCCAGCTCACTGTTGATATAAATCCTGATAGCCTGGAAGCTCCTTGTCGCTGGATGTTTATGCTTCTCTTTCACCGGACTGGCCTGTGCAATCAAATCGGCCAGCGCTTTTGTCCGGGTAATGGGTTCTTCCTGATTACGTGTGACAATTGCTCTGGCAATACGTTTAGCGAAACGTTCTTCACCAAACGTTTTCAACACCCATGCAATATCATCCGCGTCTGCTTTCATTAGCCATTCTGCCGCTGACTGCCCACGAGTCGGATCCATCCGCATATCCAGTGGCCCATCACGCATAAAAGAAAAACCACGTTCCGGGTCATCCAGTTGCGGTGAGGAAACACCTAAATCCAGTAATACACCATCAATTTTGCCAGTCAGCCCAACTTCTTCTACATGGTGAGCCAATGCAGAAAATGGGCCATGTATTATTGAAAAACGCGGATCTGTGATCGCTTTTGCTGCTTCAATTGCCTGCGGATCACGATCAATGGCAATTAAACGACCTGTTGTCCCCAGTTGCGACAAAATCAGACGCGAATGCCCACCACGGCCAAATGTGCCATCAATATAGATTCCATCTTCACGAATATTCAGTCCATTGACTGCTTCATCCAGCAATACACTGGTATGTTTAAAATGACTGTTTGCCATGTTTATAGTGATAAGTCCTGTAGCCGTACTGATAAAGGTTCCTGAGTAGATCGCTCAGCCGCAATGTCATCCTTAACCTGTTGATACCAAGTCTGCTCATTCCACAATTCAAATTTGTTGAACTGACCAACCAGCATGACCTCTTTAGCTAGCCCTGCGTGCTGGCGCAGTGTATTAGCTAACAAAAGACGTCCTGCACTATCCATTTGGCATTCACTGGCATGACCTAAGAGCAAACGTTGTACCCGGCGCTCCGCCGGATTCATGCTGGATAAGCGGGAGAGCTTTTCTTCAATAATTTCCCATTCAGGTAGTGTATAAAGCAACAGGCAGGGCTGATGGAGGTCAATGGTACACACCATTTGCCCTTGTGATTCCTCGTTTAGCATAACCCGGTATCGGGTAGGTACGGCGAGCCGCCCCTTGCTATCGAGATTAACCAGCGTTGCTCCACGAAACATCTTCAGGTTGCCTTAGGCGATCAAAAATTACCACTTTATCCCACTAATCCCCACAATAAGGAGTTTACGGATGGGACGAAAACCTTGTCAAGCCAGAGCCGATGCGCTTTAGCTATATTTGGTAGAAGAATTTTGGCCGTTAAGGGGGATAATTATTAAATTTAGCAATATCAATAATAATTAATGCTATGATAATTTTGAATAATTTTACAAGCAAAGGAGAATAAACGTTTACGACAAAATAATGAAAAAATAATTGTGTTATTAATTTATTTACATAATTTACATTTCATTACTATTCGACAACTGTACAGAAATATTTATCATTTCATTTGATACATTCAACGTTAAAACCAATTGGTAATAAAAAATACCATACAATAAATACTATTAAAATCAAATTAATGTATAAATAGCAGTAAAAATAAAGCAGAAAATAGACAAACACTAATCTAAAAAGACGTTGTTACCCGCCCTTTATTCTACTAAATAATTTATGTATGAACGAAATTGTATTTGAGCGCGCTAAAACACTCAGATAAAAATGTCCTTACAAGTTGCCCTTGCATATTTTTTTACAACTCTGGTAGCAAAAGCGCCCCATCAAAGAATTAATGAGGCGCTTTTATCATCATTTCCGACTCAAACTTCCTCTCCGGCATAAGTCACGGTGTATCCGTGTGATACCTGGTCCTGGTTTTTGCTTTTCATCCAGACTCGCCAATACCAGTTCCAAGACCCGTTCCGCCACTTCACGATGACGCTGCGCGACAGAAAGCACCGGACATTCGAGGAAATCCAATAATTCATGATCACCAAAAGTCGCAATTACCAATTGATTGGGTAACCGGCCACTGTGTTTAAGCGTAACATCCATGACTCCCTGCAACAGAGCAAAAGAGGTAGTGAACAACGCCTGTGGCATTGGGTGAGTTTCCAACCACTTGGCGAACACTTCAGCCGCGGCATCACGCTCATAACTGTTTGAGTAAAGGTACATAACCTGACGAAGGTCATCTTTCCATGCTTCACGAAATCCCTGTTCACGCAGAAAACTGACTGACAGTTCAGGCAATGCGCCGAGATACAGCACAGATTCAGCAGGGAATTGACGAAACTCTTGTGCCAACATCTTAGCATCTTCAAAATCATCGCCCACTACGCTGATAAAATGTTCATTTTCTAATGCACGATCGAGCGCAACAATAGGTAAAGAGCGGTTTGCCCAGCGCTGATAAAAAGGATGCTCCGGCGGTAATGCAGTAGAAACAATCATTGCGTCCACCTGCCGTTGTAACAAGTGCTCAACGCAGCGCATTTCATTATCAGGCTGATCTTCAGAACAGGCTATCAATAATTGATAACCACGCTGACGAGCCTGGCGCTCGAGATAATTCGCAATGCGGGTATAGCTGGTATTTTCTAAATCTGGAATAACCAGACCAATAGAGCGAGTGCGTCCTGCACGGAGACCGGCTGCCACAGCATTAGGATGGTAATTATGCTCTTTGACCACTGCCATCACTTTTTCTACCGTTTTATCACTGACACGGTATTGTTTGGCTTTACCATTAATCACATAACTGGCCGTTGTGCGTGAAACACCTGCAAGGCGGGCGATTTCATCCAGTTTCACATTAACTCCTTCATAGACACCAAAAAAGCCCTACTTTATCGCAGAGCCTCATAAATGTATGTATATTGCCCCGCAGTTTGCGATTTTTCATCGCATAATTTTATCCCCACGAGATACACCAACAATACCGGAACGAGCAACTTCAACAATTTCAGCTACATCACGAACGGCATCCAGAAATGCATCCAGTTTATCGCTGGTTCCTACCAGTTGTACGGTATATAAAGTAGAAGTCACATCAATGATCTGCCCACGGAAAATATCGGTACTGCGCTTGATCTCTTCACGTCCATACCCACTGGCCTGCAATTTCACCAGCATAATTTCACGTTCTACATGAGAACCCGCTGCCAACTCGCTGACTCGTAACACATCCACCAGCTTGTGCAATTGTTTTTCAATCTGTTCAAGTACCCTGGCATCGCCCTTAGTCTGAATTGTCATTCGCGATAATGTTGGATCGTCAGTTGGCGCCACAGTTAAACTTTCAATGTTGTAGCCACGCTGAGAAAACAGACCAACAACACGGGACAAAGCCCCCGATTCGTTTTCAAGTAATACAGATAAAATCCGGCGCATAATCAGGTTCTCTCCGTTTTGCTTAACCACATCTCATCCATTGCTCCTCCACGGATCTGCATAGGATATACGTGTTCAGTTTCATCCACTGTGACATCAACAAATACCAGCCGCTGATTTTCAGTCACCTCTCTCAAGGCTTCTGCCAATTTACCTTCCAGCTCGTCATAACTCTGGATAGAAATGCCAACATGACCATAAGCCTCAGCCAGTTTGACAAAATCAGGCAAAGATTCCATGTAGGACTGAGAGTGACGGCCTGCATAAATCATGTCTTGCCATTGTTTTATCATTCCCAGGAAACGGTTATTCAAGTTCAAAACCAGTACCGGCAGCCCATATTGCAACGCCGTGGATAATTCCTGAATATTCATCTGAATACTGCCATCCCCCGTCACACAGACTACTGTTGCTTCCGGTTTCACCAGTTTGACCCCCAACGCAGCCGGTAAGCCAAATCCCATCGTCCCTAAACCACCGGAACTGATCCAACGTCTTGGCTTGTCAAATGGATAATGCAATGCAACAAACATCTGATGCTGTCCAACATCCGAAGTGACATAAGCTTCACCTTTCGTCAAACGATAGAGAACCTCGATAGCCGCTTGCGGTTTAATCTTTTCACCACTGCGATCAAAATTGAGGCATTTACGGCTACGCCATTGCTGAATAGATAACCACCAATCTTTCAGCGCATCCGGGTCCTGTGTGTCTTCCTCTGTCTCCAACAGTTCCAACATTTGCCGCAGCACCGGTTTAGCATCACCAACAATAGGTATATCTGCGGCAACAGTTTTCGAAATTGATGTTGGATCGATATCAATATGCAAAACAGTTGCTTCCGGGCAATATTTTGCCAAATTATTGGTTGTGCGATCATCAAAACGTACACCAACAGCAAAAATCACATCGGAATTATGCATTGCTTTGTTAGCTTCAAATGTACCGTGCATACCGAGCATTCCCAAGCTTTGCTGGTGAGTTGCCGGAAAACTGCCTAACCCCATCAGGGAGCTTACAACAGGAATATTGAATTTTTCTGCCAATACCAGCAATTCTGCTGAACAATCTGCATTAATTGCCCCACCACCCACATATATGATGGGTTTCTTCGCATTCAACAGTTTTCTTAGTGCCCGTTTAATCTGCCCTTTATGCCCTTGCACCGTCGGATTATAAGAGCGCATGCTTATCTGCTCAGGATAAATATAGGGGAGTTTTACTGCCGGATTTACCGTGTCTTTTGGTAAATCAATGACTACCGGCCCCGGACGACCACTGGCGGCCAAATAGAAGGCTTTTTTCAGTACCTTCGGAATATCTTCCGCTTTTTTCACTAAAAAGCTGTGTTTCACGATCGGTCGGGAGATCCCCACCATGTCACATTCCTGGAATGCATCATTACCAATCAAGGAACTGGCTACCTGACCGGACAATACAACCATTGGAATTGAATCCATATAAGCTGTCGCAATGCCCGTGATGGCATTGGTCGCACCTGGCCCGGAAGTGACCAATACCACACCAACTTTCCCTGTAGAACGGGCATAGCCATCAGCCATATGAACCGCACCCTGCTCATGGCGTACCAGGATATGTTCAATTCCCCCAACCGTATGCAAGGCATCGTAAATATCCAGTACTGCGCCGCCCGGATAACCGAATACATGTTCAACGCCCTGATCAATTAACGATCGGACGACTATTTCAGCTCCTGATAACATCTCCATAGGTTTTCCTCCAGGCTCTGTTTGCAAGTTAATAAATCGGAAGTTCCTTCCACTTTTATTTTAGTAAGACGAATGGCCTCTCAGCGATATATTGATGCTGAGTTAATTAACATAACGCTAGAAACAGATGTTAGCAATGTGAGTAAAGGCAGAATAGCAACTTTCTGGCAATTCTAAATGCCTTCTGTAAGCGTTATCTTACTACCAAGAAGCTAAAAGTAAGTAGAATATGAGTGGCTATACCTGAAAAGAACGACAACATATAGGTATTATCCGGTATATATACGATAAAAAACTAAAAAACAGTTTTCAAAATCGTTTAAGTCACCACAGCATAAATCTGATAAAGGAAGTGTGGACGAATACCTCAGATAATTTAATCATAATTTCATCGTTTCTGAATAGCTATTGTGAATAATTCATTCAGGTAAAATCCATTTACCTCACTTTAATTATAAAACACGATAGAAACCATTATTTTTCCTGGAAGAACAATTCCACACATTCAATATTTACCTAAATAATTTTCCAAAATAGTGCTCCACTTCGGACAACGCCTTGTGTAGCAAGGGTTGTGCGCTATGCATAGCAGAGTGATGAGTTAGTGCGGCTTATCAGGTATCAGACTTGCATTGCTCGGATATTAATCAAATAGACCAACTGTATCGGTATTATGAAAAGCTATTTAGATACAAAAATATTCATCCTCATCACTAAATAACCCGACATAATAATCAGTCAAATGATTACTTAAAATAAATCAAATTATTTACACGGCTCATAAAACAATCTTAACAACTCATGAAAAGTATATTTCCATATTAAGGGAAACTCTATGCAATACATTATTAAAAAATTAACACCTTAAGTGTAAATTAATTTTCCGAATAAACCATCAACTCTTACATAATATAAAATCACACCAAAAACCCTCAATATAAATTCATCACCCATAGTGCCGAATATATATTTTAGCACTAACCATTTCACTTCACTTATTTAAGTTAAACTTTAACTCGCTCCATCATAAATTTATTTTTTATTAATCATAATTCATATTAATTCAAATAGCTAAGTTATGAATATAAATAAACTTGGCATATCTACAAAACAACAAGACATTTATTTACAACATTAAATTGTCTTTTAATACCTTCTCTAATACACTCTCCACTGGCCCTCAGTAAAACTGTGTCATGACGTGGATTTACGATTTATTAAAACAACCACAATTATGGTTAAAAAAATACCTATAAATGTTGTAAAAAAAACGATGCTTATGGAAAAAAAATAAGATATTGTGGAACCTATCAAAGGGCCAATAAACATGGAAAAACCAACAGAAATTGACGTTAAGCCAAATATTTTAGCCGAGTTATCATTAGTTGCGAATTTCTGCATATAAATGGTAACAATAATATTATTCATAGACGATCCTACTCCTATTATTACCATTGCTAAAAATATAAAAAATAAATTAATTTTATCAGGAAATAAATCGTTAAATTGATTTGTTATTCCTATTAAAAGATACCCCGATCCCCACAAAAAGAATGAAGATAACATAATATTTAAAGATATGTTAATCTTATACTTTCCAAATACTAAACCAATTAGAACACCTGAAACACCTGAAAGACACATAGCAAAACTATAATGGCTTCCATTTAATCCCTGCTTCATAAAGCTAAGAGCTATTAGACTATCTGATAGATAGCCAAAACAAGTTAAAATGGAAATAACAATAAATGAAAACAATATTCTATTATCTTCCATCATATTAAAGTAATTAATTAGTGATATCTTGTTTTTTTTGCGGTTAACATTAATCAATGGTTCTGAAACAAAAATATATAAGACTGCTGAAATAAAATAAAGCACTGATATTAAAATAATAATTTGTTTTACTGAGTAATAGATAAGAATAAAACCTAAAAATAACGGGGCCGACATTTTGTATATTTGAAATAAAACCTGCCAATAACTAAAGTTTTTTTCAAATTGGTTGGTTGATATGTTTTTTAATATTAAAAAATTAGAAGGTCCTAAAAATAAACGAAGGATGTTTTTAATAAAAGAATAAAGAATATATATATTAATGTCATCAATGTTGTATTGAAAAGTGGTAATAACACCGCAAAGTAACGAAATGATAATAATGTACTTTTTTGGTTTTATATTTTCATCCACAAATGACGAAACATAGGGCGTTAGAAATAGTAACGATGCAGCATATGAAAT